>JAFGIZ010000289.1 GCA_016929365.1 Lentisphaerota bacterium | reverse complement strand
TGGTCGCGGCCGTGCCGCTGAAGGCCCTGCGCTGGAGCCCCGAGCCCGGCACGGCCTATCCCGGCGATTTCGGGGTCGTCTATTCCGACCGCAAGGGCGCAAGCAACGAACTGCGCCTGTACTGGTCCAACAAGGCCACCGGCATCGTGAGCGACCTGTCCATGGAGGCCGACATCCAGCCGGCGAACTGGGGCCGGTTCGAGGTGAGGTGAGGGAGAGAGGAAAGTATGACCATGACACATCGGGGTAACGCCATGCTCGCGGCGGCTGCCGCGGGCCTGGTCGCCGGCACGGCCCCCGCCGCTTCGCAATGGCAGGGCGGCGCGCCGGAACAGCCGGCGGCCGCAACGAGGGACGAACCCCGCGGCAGCGCGTTCCTGGTGCTCGATACGGGCGGTTCGGGCGGCATGTTCGGCAAGGGCGATATCCGGCAGGACCTGGTGGACGTCGCCTTCTGGACCGACGGGCGGCGCGGCGTAACCTGCGGCCGGGGCGGGGCGTTCTACACCCGCGATGCCGGGCTGACCTGGGCGCGTATCCGGAATCACCTGCGCGACGACTACCCCGACGATCCCGGGATCACCTTCTACGACATCGAGCTGGCCGCGCCGGACGAGATCTGGTTGTCCGAGGGCAAACACCCGGCCATCGGACGCAAGCTGTGGCATTCCGCCGATGCCGGTGCGACGTGGCAGGACGTGGCGCCGCGCTTCCCGGGGCCCTACAAAAGCGCCTGGGGCCTCCTGGCGCGCGGCCGGCAGGTCTGGGTCCTGGGCGGCTGGTCGCCCGAGGCCAGCTACTGCAGCAACGACGGCGGGGCCACCTGGCAGCAGCTCGACATCCCCGATGGGCTGGAGCCGTACCACGCGGTGACGCCGGCCGACGGACCGCGCGACCGCATCGCCACGGTCTACCTGCTCGGCGCGCGGCGCGGCGACGATCGCCAAAGGCGCCCCGAGCTGTGGCGCCGCGACGAGGCGGGGGCCGCCTGGGAGCGCGTTCCCCTTCCGCCCGCGGCGACGAACCTCTGGCAGCTTGCCCGCGACCGGATTGCTTTTGCCTCGCACGAGCACGGCATGATTGCGCTGCCGGCCGAGGGGCTGCGTATGCCACGGCACGGGGTTTACGAGACCGCGCCGGGCGCCACGGCCTGTGTGTTCGTCACCGCCGACGGCGGCGCGACCTGGACCCAACGCAGCCTGCCCGCGGGCGACTTGTACGTCACGGCCCTGTGGCAGGACCCGGCCGACCCGGACCATGCCTTCGCCGGCGTGTGGAACGGCTTCCAGGCCCAGCACGGCACACCGCGCAAGGGACCGGCGCTTTACGAGACGTTCGACGCCGGCCGTAACTGGATCGTCGTCGTACGGGGCAACCCCCAGATCAATGCCATAACCGGCCTGGACAGCCGCCGCGTCTGGGCGGTCGGCAATAAAGAAGGCTTTACGGCCAACGACGTCGTGGCGATTTTGACGGAACCGGCAGGAAAACAGGAGAAGGTCGAGTAAATTGAACGAATCGAGCAATTCGGCCCGGAAGGAGAAGCGATGAAGGCAGGCGAAACACTCCGCGCCGTGATCACCGGCATGAAACACGGCGGCGAACACGCGCACAACATCGCGGCGCGCGGCGACATGAAACTGGTCGGCGTGTGCGATCTCGATGCCGGCCGCGCCCGCGCGGCCCTCGCGCATGAACAGATCGCGGACGTGCCCGTCTACACCGATCATGAGACGATGCTCAAGGAAGCGGCGCCGGACGTGGCCGTGATTGCCACGCCGGTGGCGCTACACGCCGCCATGGCGATCGCGGCGCTGCAAAAGGGGTGTCACGTGCTCGTGGAGAAACCGCTGGCGACGACGCTGGAAGACGCCCATGCCGTCCGCCGGGCCCGGGACGCGGCGGGCACGGTCTGCCAGGTGGGTTACGAGAAGCTCTCCAGCCCCCTGATGCACGAGGTCGAACGCATTATCGCCGCCGGCCGGCTCGGCGAGCTGGTCGTGATGTGGGCCCATGAATTCAGGGACGTGGTCAATATCGCATCGTGTGCCTGGCGGTTCCGGCGCGAGGACACCTGGGGCATGTTCTTTGACTGCCAGATCCACCAGTTCAGCCTCATGATGAAGCTGGCGGGTGCGGATTTCCACCGCGTGTGCGCGTTCGGCGGGCCCAAGGGCCGGTGCGGGCCGCACGAAACAGCCCTGCCCGAAACGGTCAGCGCCAGCATCGAGTTCGCCAACGGCATCCGCGCCTCCGCGGCGCTCAGCCAGATCTCCCAGACGCACCAGAACGACATGTTCGGCTTCGTCGGCACGGACGGCCGCATCGAGGTTGACCCGTACTTCCCCGAAGGCCCGGGATCGTTCAAATTGTACACCGCCCACGGCCTCTACAAGACGCACACCGTAGTGGACGGCCATAAGGCCAGCCACGGGCATATCGGGTCGACCGAGCAGTATGACCGGCTCGTCGATTCGATCCGGACCGGCGCCCCCGTGGCCGCCGACCTGCGCAACGCGATCGATACGCAGCGCCTGATGAAAGCCTTCGAGCTGTCCCTGGCCGAGGGCCGCATCGTGAAGCGCGAGGAGTTCACGCTGTAACGCCGCGCCGCCGGGTTTACGCGGCGTGGGTCTCGGCGACCTTGCGGGCCAGGGCGCACCAGTCGATCACGCGCCGGACGTCGCCGCGCACGGTGCTGATGTCCTTCATGATGAACTCGCAGGGCATACCGCCGGACTCGTCCAGGCGGCGCCGGAGCTCCGCTTCCGCCCGCGCGGCGTTGAAGGTATCCTCCGCGAGAATGGCCGGGTTGGGTTTGTGGCTGAACACGTAGGGGCGCGCGGCGTTCGCGGCGGCCTCGGCCGTCTTGCACCAGGGGCTGATCGAGATCTTGCGCAGGCGCGGGACCTTTGCCAGGATGTCCATCTTGTTGTGCAGCGGCTCGCAGCAGCCGTAGTAGTTGAGGCCGCAGCGTTCCATGATTTCGATTTCGTAACGCAGCGCGAATTCCTCGTGCATGGCCGGCGATACGTCGCTGAAAATCTGGGGCGTCGAGCCGCCCCACTGGTCGATCAGCCGGATCCGGGCGGGATCCGCGTCGGGCTGCGGCAGCGCGTCGGTGTAGCCGGCCGCGCCGGAACCCACGCGCGCCAGGGGATGGGGCCAGTCCAGGAGGCCGCGTTCCTCGAGCTGGGTCATGCGCGCGACGATCGCGTCGGTCAGGCGGCGCATCAGTGCGTGAATGAAGTCGGGACGCATGGCCAGGTCCATGAGGCCCTGGGTGACGCCCGTCCAGCAGATCAGGATATCCCACAGGGCGTAAAACTGCTGGCGCGGGCCCGCCGCGCGCACCGGGAGCGTGTCGCCCAGCGCGGCTTCGGCCGTGCGCCGGCGCGCTTCGGTGGCTTCCGCGTTGTAGCGGGTGTCCGGCATGCGGATGCGCCCGGCGTCTTCCGGTTCCTTGAGAATCGGCTCATAGGCGTGGGACTGGACGTAGGAGCCGCCCTGCGGGATCAGGGTCTCGTGCTTGTCGACGCCGAACTCCATGCCGTCGATCACCTTGCGGACTTCGAAAAAGGGTTCCACCACTTCGTCGCAGGAAAGCCGTTGCGCGGTGAAGATCCGGCGCCGCAGCGCGGTCTCGATGTCCCGCAGTTCCGGCGTCGGGCAGACGGGGGCGAGTTCCGGGACGTCGTTCTCGAATTCGCCCCAGGGGATCTCGGTAATCCAGACCATGGGGCGCTGCGGCTTGAGGTCGTTCAGGCTTTTCCAGAGCGCAATCTTTTCCTGCTGCACCGGTTGGGCGGCGAGGCCGGCCAGCGTCCCGCCCAACCGGCGGATGACGTCGTGTTCTTCGCTGCGTGTCATAGACGATACCCTTTCCAAGGCGCCGCGGGCCGCCCATGCGGGCCGGACATCCTGTATCATGCCGATCCATAAGACGACACGCAACAGACTATGCGCACCGTCACGCAGCCTGTCAACGTTGCCGGCGAGCGCGTGGATGCCGTTCCTCGGGTTCCGAAGCCGAGAATCATGCCGCCGGGCGGATTGGGGATTGACGGCCGTGCGGTAGGGCGTGCACTATAAAATCTTGGTATCGTTCAGAAGTTGATGCCTGAGGCTATTGAGGGCATTCTCCGAGTGCGAGGCGAAGAGG
>JAFGIZ010000288.1 GCA_016929365.1 Lentisphaerota bacterium | reverse complement strand
CTTCGACCAGCCGTTCGAGATCTGGCCCGACTACGGCCGCCTGAACGACGGATGCCGTCCGGAAGACACGTATGGGGCGGTTTGCTCGCTGGTGAAGGAGGTGGGCGCGATTCTGCGCGGCAGGGACCCGAACGCCTTCCTGGTGGGCGAATTCTGCGAAGCGTATATGTCGCAGCACATCGACCTGTGGATGGCGTGGTATACGAACATCGCGGAAGCCAAGCGGGCAGCGTATGCTCTCCCGCAGACCATGCACTCGTGGGTGGTCGATTCAGACGCAGCGCAGGCCAGCCATGCCTTTGCCCTGGGCATGCAGTTATGTCTGTGTACGCACGGCAACGAGGCGACGCTGGCGGATGAGCCGGAGTTTGCGGAGCACGTGGCCGCGCTGGCGCGACTGCGCAAACGGTGCGCCCGGCGCACGGTGTACAGCCGATTCAACTATTTCCGCGGCCTTGACACCAAGGGGGACGACACGATTGAAGCCTACAGTTTCGACGGACCCGCGGGCCCTGCCGTGATCGCGGCGGCGGTGCGGGGGAGTGGCCGCGCCAGGGTCTCGGTGGACCGAGGCGCCTTCTCGCATCCCGGACAGACCGACGGCGGACGGCTGTGCCGGTTGGATGGTTCGGAAGAGACGACCATGGGGGATGCGTATGATTTCAATCTGAAAGAGAAAGAGGTGGCCGTATGGGAACTCTGAGCCGACGCGTAATAGAGACAATCATGGCCGGACTTCTGGCGGGTCCGTTCGTGTTCGGCGGAGACGTCAGCGTAAGTACAGGGAAGGTGGTTATGAAGACAACTGTGGACGGAAAGGGCGTCCGGATTGATTTTCTGAGTTGGGACACCGAGGGGAGTTCGCAGACCAGGTTGAACCTGCTGCGGGAGGGCGCGGTCTCCGCCTTCCAAGTGAAGACCGGGGGGAAGTGGCGCGACGGCGGGCCCTTCGTGGCTGACGGGAGTACGGCGGACGGCGTCGTGAGCCTCCGCGCCGCGGGTAAAACGGAGCTGCTCTGGACCTCGCGGACCAACGGCGCCGGCATGACGTGGACGCTGAAGAACGTGGGCAAGGGCGGCGTGATCGAAGCCGTCCGCGTGACGCTGCCCTTCAACCCCTGCATGGCCGCCACGACCATCCTGCCCGCCCGCTGGACGCCGCCTGACGGCTTTGCCCTGCCGGCCGTGTTGAGCGCGGCGGACTTCGGGCAGTTACTGGTCCGCCAGAGCGGAGGATCGGCAGCCACGGGGCGGTTTACCGGAAGTCGGCCCAAACGTCTCATCGACGTGAGCTTCGAAATACCCACCCCGGCCGTTGGCGAGACGGTGTCGCTCGATTTCTCGCCGTGGCATCTGCCCGCGCCCAGGGGCATCGACGATGCGACCTGGCAAATCGCCCGGCGCGGGTGGTGGAACCTCTACGAACCGTGCGTCTTCGGCGAGGGCCTGGCCTGCTTCCCGACCGCGGAGAAGGCACCGGCCGGGATTCTCTCCAACAATCCCATCAGCGACCCGGTGAGCTGTCTCTACGCCTTCATTGCCGATCACGCGCTGCTCGCTCCGGAGCTGGCGCCGGGCATCTCCGCCGAAACTACCCTGCGCCACTCGGTCGAGTGGTGGCTGGATCGCAGGACCGACCCGTCCGGCGCGGTCGTGGGCTACGCCGAAATCAAGGACATGCTCGACGCTCCGTGCAGCATCATCGTGGCGGCGTGGGCCTGCGTCGAGATCTCGGGCAACCTTGACTGGGCCGGGTCCCGGGTTCCGCTGCTCGAAAAGATCGCCGACTACCTGGCCGCCCGGGACGTGGACGGCGACGGCATCGTGGAATCTCCAAAGAGCGGCAACGCCAACGCGCTCCGCAACCCGTTGCGCGGCGCCACCGCCTGGGACACGGTGAACTCCGGGCACAAGGAGCTCTACATCAACGCGCTGTGCTACCGGGCATTCTGCTGCCTGGCGGATCTCGAGAAGCGCCTCGATCGCAAAGAGAAGGCAAAGCGCTACGGGGATCTGGCCGACAGGCTGCGCAAGGCCTTCTTCCTCACGTTCCACAGCCCAGCAACCGGGCTGCTCTCCTGGTGGATCAGCGCCGACGGGCAACGCCATGACTACTGGGCGCCCGGAATCCTGGGGCTGCCCGTCGCCTACGGGCTGGTTCCGCGCAAGGAAGCGGAGAAACTGCTGACCCTCGTCCACGACAAGGTCAAGGCGACGGGGTTCGTCCGACTTGAGCTGGGGCTACCCTGCGTGCTCGAACCCATCCGCCGGGCGGACTACCTGATCGGCCTCGGCCCGGAGTTCGGCTGCCCGAAACGGGATGACGGCTCGGACGCCTTCCGCCATTACCTCAACGGCGGCTGCCTGGTCTCCGACCAGATCCATTGGCTCAATGCCCATTACCGTCTGGAGCGGACCGAGGAGGTTGCCCCGCAGCTGGCCGCGATGCTGCGCCGGCAGGCTAAGCCCGTCTTCCCCAACGGCGGAAGTTTCCAGAACGGCATCGTCAACCAGCAGCCGAAGGGTGCGGAGTTCTTCGATTGGGATGGGAACACCTGCGGCTACGAGGGACACCTGGTCTACAGCTTCTTCTTCCTGCAGGCAGTGCTCACTCAACGGCCGGAATATCTGCGGCGGATTCTCCACCCCTTGCCGGACGCACCGTCGCAAGACTAGCCTGACGCAACGGCGTTGCGGTGAAGCTCATGTATCACGCGGAGGATAAGATTCCGATTGGCGCGAATTGACTCGGCGGCAGGTGAGCGATTCACCGACCCGGATGCACATCCGGACACTCCGGCGGTCTCTTGCCATGGTCGCCGGAGGCCAGTCGCTTGACGAGCAGGACGCGATCTCCGTACCGGGAGCATTCCTGGTAGCCCAGGCGCGTATACAGGGACAGCACCTTCTCGTTGTCCTTCTTGACGCCCATGTGAAGCGCCGTACAGCCGGCCGCGCGCGCCATTTCCTCCATGGCGCGGATCAGCGCGGTTCCGAATCCGCGGCCGCGCATGTCCTCGCGCACGTTCAGGTTGTTGATGAAATTGGCCCGGTTCCCCTGTCTGCCCATCCACGTTGGCGGATCCAGCGTGAGTCGGCCGAAACCCACCACCTCGCCCGCCGCCGTCTCAACCACAAGGTAGCGCGCATTCCTCCCATCCGCACGGCGAATCCGTGCCGCGTGGTCCGCGGGATAGCATTGATCGAGCGCCGGCACATCCTCCGGTACGGCATCCCGGATGCGATGCGCCGGAGGTCTGGGGTTCGAAGCGGTTTCCATACAGAGAACAGCGTATAGCCGCGGCCGGAGGAGATCGAGAGCGAAAGAATGCCCGGATTCCGCCCCCCCTTGGGGAGGCCCCGTCCGTACGCCGCGGTGATTCCAGAACCCCATGAAAAGTCGATTGCACAAACTCATTGCAGGTGAACTCACTAACATATGCGAGATGGGTAGTTCAATTGGAGGGATCTCACATATGTGAGATAAGGTTGGCGTCGAAGCCAGTGTAGGGTTAGGCGTACGAAGCAAGACCCTAGATCGGATGGAGGCAGAAGGGAGGAGGCAGACTCCGGCGTGCTCCGAAGACTATGACGTCTCAGTGCTTCAGAGCAGGAGAAGAGATCGACAGCCTTCGGCGTTTCACCCCTCCGACGCCTGGAACAGGGTGGGGGTTTTGCCGGTGTAGCGTTTGAGGACGGTGGCGTCGCGGGCGGAGAGAAGCTTCTTGGCCGTTTCGATCTTGCGGCGGAGGACGCAATCGGCGGGGGGAAGGGTCATAAGGAAGATGCGTCCGCCCGTTTGAAAAAGCTCGTTGTCGTTGAGGTTGGATGGGCGTATACTGAGTGACAATGAAAGGTTGTCTGCAACACGATATCTCCCTTTCGCAGGTGGCAAGCCTGTCGATTCTTGCCTTCTTTGGCATTCTCGCTGTCCGACCGCTCGCTGCCGCACCGGTGAATTCACTGTTCAATCCCAATCGCTATACATCCGTCATGGCCGGCGAATTGAAGCCCTTGACGAGTCTCTCGTTTAACACGTCGAACCTGACCTGGTCGGTCGACGGCGTTCTGCAGGGGACCAGCGGAATCGTCGATACCACCCAGACCGGCAGTCCCGGCGAGGTGGAAGCCGCTGTGTTCACATTCGACGCCATCCGTCTCAGCGGCCTGGGGGCAAACGTGAGCATCACCGGGCATCGCGCCGTGGTGCTGGTGTCGAAAACCAGCATTCTGGTCCGGAATACCACGCTCAGCGTGAACGCGGAGAACGGCGTTCTGGTCGGCTCGGGTCAGACGCTTGACGGGGGTGCCGGCGGACCCGGCGCCGAAGGGGGCATTGTGAGCAACAGCTACAACAGCACCAGCGCCACGATCCGCGGCAAGGGTGGCGTCGGCAGTTCCGGAGGGACACCCACCGACGGCGTCGGTTACGGAGGCGGCAAGCTGGGCGGATCGGACAGCGCGGGAAATGGCGGCGGGTACGGAGGATTGGGCGGAGAGGGGCGGTATTCGACTCCTCCGTATCTTGGTCCGATCTACGGGGAAGACACGATCATCCGTCTGTACGGCGGCAGCGGCGGGTCCGGCGGCCGCATTGCCACGGGCGACGAAACCGGCAGCGGCGGCGGGGGCGGCGGCGCGATCGAGCTGAGCGCGCTCACCACGCTCACCCTTGACTGCGTAACGATCCGCGCCAACGGCGGAAGCGGCGGAGGCTCGAACAGCGCCCGGAGGGGAGGCGGTGGCGGCAGCGGTGGGGGCATCATCCTGGGCTGCAACAGCATCGTTTTGACCAATTCGAGCACGGTGATCGCCAAAGGAGGAGACGGTGGCCGGGCCGCCAACGGAACTCAGTACGGCGGCAGCG
>JAFGIZ010000287.1 GCA_016929365.1 Lentisphaerota bacterium | reverse complement strand
CGATCCGGACGTGCTGGCGATCAAGCAGACCTTGTACCGGACCAGTTCGGACAGTCCGGTCATCCATGCCCTGATGGAGGCGGCGCACCGCGGCAAGTATGTGACGGTGATTGTCGAGTTGAAGGCACGCTTTGACGAATCGCGCAATATTGAGTGGGCGCACGAACTGGAGAAGGCCGGCGCCCAGGTGGTGTACGGCGTGAAAAAGCTCAAGACGCATTCGAAGATCCTGATGGTGGTGCGGCGCGAGCCGGGCGGGATCGTGCGCTATCTCCACTTCGGCACGGGCAATTACAATGAAAAGACGGCGCGGTTGTACAGCGATATCAGTTACCTGACCACGGATCCGGACCTGGGCGGCGATGCGGCGGCGTTTTTCCACACGGTGACGGGCTATTCCGAGCCGAGACGGTTTGTGAAACTGGCGGCGGCGCCCCTGGGGTTGCGGGAAAAGATACTCGAGTTGATTGAAAACGAGGCGGAGCGGAAGCGCCGCGGGCAGCGCGCCCAGATTCGCGCGAAAATGAACTCGCTCGCGGACCCCGATGTGATCGAGGCGCTCTACCGGGCCTCGGCGGCGGGTGTGCGCATCGATTTGAACGTGCGGGGGATCTGCTGCCTGCGGCCGGGCGTGCCGGGGCTCAGCGAAAATATTACGGTTGTCAGTATCGTGGACCGCTATCTCGAACACAGCCGCATCTTCTATTTTTACCAGGGGGGGCGGCGGCTGCTGTACATCGGAAGCGCGGACATGATGCCCCGGAACCTGGACCGGCGCGTGGAGCTGCTGGTGCCCGTGGAGGACTCCCGTTGCCGGCGGAAGCTGATCGGGATCCTGGACACGTATTTCAGGGATACGGTCAAGGCGAGGGTCCTGCTGGCCGACGGGTCGTATACCGGCCGGCCGGCGGCCGGGCGGCGCAAGCCCGTGCGCAGCCAGGAGGCGCTGTACCGCGCGGCTTGTGAGGGGGTGGCCGCGGCACGGCAGGCGCGCCGGAAAGTCTTTGAGCCCTACCGCGCGGACGGGAACTCGGTATAGGGGCGCATACGCGCCCCCGGAAAGAAGATGAGGCGTTTATCCGAATACGAGCTGAGCCGGAAATATGCCAATGAGGAGGGGCACGCGGACCATGTGCGCCTGATCGCACTGCGGCTTTTTGACGGCTTGAGGACGGCGGTGGAATGGTCGGCGGCTGAGCGGCGGCTGCTCGAAGCCGCAGGAAGGTTGCACGACATCGGATTCGAGCGGGACACGGAGGACCACGCCCTTCTGAGCGCCGAGCGGGTTGTCCGTGAGGGCCTGGCGGGCTTCAGCGCCGCCGGGCGCGATACAATTGCGGGGATCATCAGGCTGCATGCCGGGCCCTGGCGTGATGCGCTCGGCGATCCGCTCCCGGTGCCGGCGGCGAACCGCGACCGGGTGCTCCGGCTGGCCGCCGTGCTGCGGGTCGCCGACGGTCTCGACCACGGCCACATACAGGATGCGCGGATCGTGTCCGTGAAGCGGACCCCGGCGGGGCTGACCGTTCGCGTGCGGAGCGACGGCTACGGCGGAAACGTGGAGTGGGCGGAGGGGAAAGCCGACTTATGGCAGGCGGTGATGCCGCTTCCGTTGCGGCTGGTTGCCGTGCCGGCTCCGCAGGGCAAGCCCTTATTTTACGGGGTGGTGCGCCGCGAGGACGGCCTTATGGACGCGGTGCGGCGGATCCTGTACCTGCAATACCGGCTGATGCGGGACAACCGGGACAGGTTCTTGGAAGATCGCGGGCCGGAAGACCTGCATGACTTCCGGGTTGCCGTGAACCGCTTCCGTGCCGCGTTGCGCCTCTTCCGCGGGGCGTTGCGGAAAACGTGTGCGCCGGAGCTGGACCGGCGTTTACGCGATTTCCGGCGGTGCTTGGGAGCCGCGCGCGATCAGGATGTATGGGTCCGTTACCTCGAGTCCGTCCGGGCAGGCGTGCGCGGCGACGCGGCGGGCCTGGCCCGTCTGGCATCACGGGAACGGGCGCGCTATGCCGCATTGCGGGAGGCGGTTGGGGCGGTTTTGCGGAGCGAGGAATACGGTTCCCTGATGGCGGACACGGGCGCCTTCCTGCGCGTCGAAATACCGGCGCTCGGCGGCGACGCGGTGTATGACGGCGGTTTCCGGACGTTCGCGGGGGCGAAACTGGCCAGACGCTATCGGAAGATCTGGCGTCGTTACGGAAAAGCGCGTAACCTTTCCGTGAAAGAGGCGCATGCCTTGCGCGGGCAGCTGCGGCGCCTGCGCTATTGGGCCGAGTTCGCGGCGCCGGTTTTCGGGCGTACGGGCGAAGGGTTGGTCGCCGGGTTGAAAAGCATGACGGGAGCGCTGGGCAAGGCGCACGATGTCGACGTCTGGCTGGAGGGGGCGCAAGCCGCATCGGTTCCCCGGCCGACGGGACTCGATGACGCCCTCCGGCGCCGGCGCCGTTCGGCCATGCGAACGTTTCGCCGGGCCTGGGACGACTTGGGGGATCCGTCCCGGCAGAAGCGCGTCAAGCGGGTGTTGACGGCAGGCTGAGCCGAGGTACAGGCAACACGCCGGAGCCTGCGGTTTCCGTTTATAGTACTGTCACAAAGGTATGAAAAGGTGAATTGCGAAGATCTGAGCCGTGGGTAGGGCAAGGAAGGGATTAGGCGCTAGGCGCTAGGCGTTAGATTCTGAACTAGCGACTAGCGCCTAATGCCTAACTCCTGGGTGAGAATAGCCAATCCACCGTATGTATTTGAAGAAACGTTGATTAGCCCAGCAACGGGGGTAGAATTCTTGACAGAATTCCGCTGATGGAAAGGGGGAGACATGAAAAAGCTGATGGTGATCGGGTTCTGTATTGTCGCGATCCTGGCCGGCCTGACGGCTTTGTTGCCGGCCCTGCTGTCCACGGACGGCGGGAGAGCCTGTGCGCTGGGGCTGGTAAACCGCCGCATCGAGGGCGAGGTGGCGGTTGACGACTGGCGTTTGAAATGGCGCGACGGGGTGCGCCTGAAGAATGTCCGGGTGGAGCATCCCGCGTCCGGGACGGAGGCCGTTGTCAGGGAGATCGACATGTCCGCGGGGCTCCTGGGCCTCGTGGGGAGTATGAAGCATATCGGCACCCTGCGGGTCATTGAACCCGTGCTCCGCATCGCGCAGACGGAAACGAAACCGGAGGCGGGGCCCGGCGGGGCGGCGTCCGGCCGGGAGCGCGGCGGCGCGGCGGGGCCGGACCGCGGGGCGCCCGGGAAGACGTCCCCGGCGCGCGGGGTGAAGGACCTGGGCTTCGACCTGGACGGCACCCTGGAAATCCGGGGAGGTCGCTTGGAGCTGATGACGCCGCGCGCGGCGGGTCCGATCCGGGCGGAGGCGGTTAATCTGAACGTCGGGATCAAGAGTCTGCGCGAGCCCGTGGCTTTCGACGTGGACGTGGCCTCGCCGCTGGGCCGCGTCGAGGTGGCGGGCAGTCTCGATCTGGCGGCCGCGGGGCGGCTGCCGCGCGGGACGCTGAGCGGGAAGGCCGTGATCCAGGTGCCGGCCGCGGCGGAGCAGTTCAGGGAGCTGCTCGGCCTGCGGGAGGATGTTGCGGTGCGGGAGGGCACGATCCATCTGGACGTGGCGCTGGATGCGTCTGCTGACGCGGTCACCGGCAAGGCGGGCTTGCGGACAGAGGGGATCAAAGCGGCGGTCGGCGGCCGTCCCGTGGCGCTCGACGCGCCGATTGTCCTGGACCTGCGCGGCGGGTGGGACAAGGGCGGTCCGCGTATCGAGCAGGCGTCCCTGACATCATCCTTCGCGACGCTGACGGGCACGGGCACGCTGGACGACATGCGCCTGGCGCTCGCGGCCGATCTCGACAAGGCGGCGGCCGAGGCGGGCAAGTTTTTCACGATGGAGGGCATCCGACTGGCCGGCAAGGCGGACATACAGGCGCTGGTTACGCGGGCCGGTCCGTCCCAGGCCGATATTGCCGTGGACGGAACGCTGACGAATCTCTGGCTGGAGGCGGGGGGGTGGGGCCTGCGCGACCCGGGCATGGTCATCAAGGCCCGCTTGCGCCTCGACCTGCCGAAGGACATGCTCGATTTCGGGCCGGTCAGCGTCACGGGCCGCCACCTGGAGGGCGCTTGTACGGGGAGTGTGCATGAGCTGTCCGCGTCGCCGCTTCTGGATGCGGGGCTCAACGCCTCGGCTTCGGGCGAGACCTTGACCGCGGTGCTCGGTCTGGCGCATCCCCTGCTGCGGCAAAGCGCGGTTATTTCCGGGCGCCTGAACGCCCGGATTCCGGAGTGCCGCATCCCGTTCGGCGAGGCGCTGCGGACGGGCACCCGGGTGAACGGCGTCCTGGACCTGGAGCGCGTTGTCCTGGTGCCGCAGGGTGTGTTGGCGGACCTCCTGCGGCTGGCGGAACTGGGGGGCGAACGGGTGGCTATCCCGGACCAGAGTCTGAATATCCGCTGCCTGGACGGCCGCGTGTTTCCGGACCCGGTGACCCTGCGCGCCGACGCCTATGAACTGGTCCTGAACGGCACGGTCGGCCTCGACGGCACTTTGGATTATACGGCCGAAGTTCCCCTGACCGAAGCGCTTGTGGGCGCGCGCGCGTACCCTTTCCTGAAAGACACGCGCCTCAAGATTCCGGTGGGCGGGCACGTGACGCACCCGCGCCTGGGCGATCAGGCGTTCCGGGCGGCGGTCGGCAGCCTGGCCCGGGACGCCCTGCGCAATGTGATCCGGGAGCAGGGCGGCAAACTGCTCGATCTTCTGCAGCGCTAGGCCGGATAGCGGTCCGGGGATCAGATTTCGAAGTGTTTTTCGCAGGACGCGAGGAAACGGTAACCGTTGGCGGTGACCAGGACCGTATCCTCGATGCGGACGCCTCCAATGCCCGGGTAATAGAGGCCGGGTTCCACGGTGATGACGTGTCCCTTGCGCAGGCGGCCCCCGTCGGGGGAGAGGGACGGCGCCTCGTGAATGTCCAGGCCGACGCCGTGGCCGGTTCCGTGAATAAAACCTTCGCGGCGGGTTGCGTTCTTGACGGTGCGGTAGCCGCGCTGTTGGAAGACCTGCATGGCGGTGCGGTGCACCGTGGAGCCCGTGACGCCGGGTTTGACGGCGGCCAGTGCCGCGGATTGGGCGGCGCGAACGGCCGCATACATCCGCGTGAGCGCCCGCGCCGGGGTTCCCTTGACGACGGTGCGCGTCAGATCGCCCCAGTATCCGTGGTCGAGGTGGCGGGGAAAAATATCCATGACGACCGCCTCGCCGGCGCGAAGGGGGCCGGACCCTTTCTCGTGGGGATCGGCGGCCTGGGGCCCGGGGGCCACGATAATGTCGCGGGCTAGGCACTGGTGCTGAAAAAGCACGCCGCGGATGCTGGCCCGCAGGACTTCGGCGGTCAGCGGCTTTCCCCTGCTGCGCAGGCAGCCGGAGGCGTCGATTTCCGAGTCGCGGATCAGGTTTATGGCGGCGCGCATGGCAATGACGGCAGCGCGTTGCGTATCGCGAATGGCGGCGACTTCGTAAGGTTTCTTAACGGCGCGTCCGGGGTAGAGGGGGCCCTTGTGGAGGACGACGCGGATGCCGGCCCGCTCGAGGGCACGGGCGGTGCCGAGGGGGAAGGCGGGGGCTACGTGAGCGCGGCGGCGGCCGAGGCGCCGTAGGGCGGCACGGGCCCAGGCGGAGAGCTTTTTCCGGGACGCGCGGCGGAGGCCGAGATCGTCCGGGCTGAAGACCTCGATGGCGGTATGGCGGCCGGTCTGGCGGCGATGCGCGTGGACGGCGCGTCGCGCGCGGGAACACTCCATGCCCGGCACGACGAGCACGCCGCCCTTATCCGAGTCGGCAAAGACAACCGGATCGGGCGCCGGGAACCCGGTCGCATATTCGATGTCGGCGCAGCATTCACGGGTGCCGGCAAGAAGGAACGTATACGTACGGGCCATGGGTCAGAAGGTGAAGCCGAACAGGGCGGTGAGGGCGGTCAGTTCGAAGGACACGTATTTGTCGAAGCGTTCCCGCTGGGCGAGAACGTCTTCTTCGGTTTCCGCGGTGCCCGTGAGCAGCGCTTCGGAGTCGATGGCCTGGTAATCGATCCCGACGAGCACGGCGCGTCCGTTCTCGAGGGGTATATCCAGCGTGCAGCGGAGGCGCACGTTGACATGGTCTATATCCGCGTTTTTCTCGCGGTGCGCCGTGCTGACGATCCAGTCGGTGCTGCCGCTGTAGTCGCACATGGCATAATGCCCCTGGATGACGAGATTGAGGGCATCCGGCCGGCCGAGACGAATTTCTCCGCCGGCGCCGTATTCAGGCAGCCCCATGCCGACGTAGCCGTCGGAGGCGCCGCCGATCACGAAGTCTTCGGGAGGGTTGAGGTACTGCGTGGTACCGGTGGGCGGGCCGGCGTCGATCTCGTAGTAGCCGCCGAACAGGAAAAGGCCGAGATCGATCCAGGGGGTGATGCGAACGGTTTCGGCCGGAGCGAACGTAACGGGCGTGAACATGCCGCGTACCTCGGACATGGCGCCGAGGAGGTCCATGGAAAAAGACTGGCCTTCGGGAATCAGGAGGTTGTCGTACCCCTGTCCTTCGAACGTGATATCGTCGCCGACGCCGATGTAGTAGTTGCGCTGCGCGACAGTGCTGACGTCGGGATTCATGAAGAGGACGTTCCATTCGAGTGACACGTAGCGCCAGATCCAGTCAAACCCGAAGCCGGCGGCCGGGTAGCTGTCGTCCATGCCGAAATCGTCCAGGTCGTAGTATTCGGCCAGCTGCTGTTTTTCCGGCTGCCCGCTGACGTCGTAGAAGGTGCGCTGCGTCTCCTGGACGAGGCCCTGGATATCACTGACCGCACCTACGGCGAAGCGGAGGGTTGCGTCACGCGTTTCGGGGGCTTCGCGCCCGCCGCGCAGCCAGTCGCCGGCGAGAACGTTGACGGACAGAAACAGGGTCAGGATGCAGCACCACGGCGCATATGAACTCATAGACATCTCCCGCTCACTTGCTGTAGTATTCGCGTGTGGGTCGAACCGTAGCATAGTGGAGGGAGGGTGCCAACCGGAATGCAGGAGAACTGTATGTTCTGCAGGATCGCGGCCGGCGCGGCCGCGGCGGCCGTGGTGTACGAGGACGACGCGACGCTGGCGTTCCTCGATAGCATGCCGATGATCAAGGGGCATGTGCTGGTGATCCCGAAGGCGCATTACACGGATCTGGGGGAGGCGCCGGCGGCGGTGCTGGGCGCGGTGATGCAGACGGTGCAGCGTGTGATGCGGGCCCAGCGCGGGGGCTTGAAGGCCGATGGCGTCCGGCTGATCCAATCGAACGGCGCGGCGGCCGGCCAGGTTGTGCCCCATCTTCATTTTCATGTTATTCCGCGTTTCGACAATGATGGCGCGCCGCGGGGATGGGCGCACACCGAGTATGCGGACGACGCGGAACGGGATGCGGTAGCCGAACGTATCAGGACGGGATTATGAGCGGGTCGGTTTTCCTGGAGGATGTCAAACGGATCTGCGCATCGGATACGCGCTACGACCCGGAGGCGTACTTCTTTATTCGCGAGGCCCTGGATTACACGGTGAAGCTGTATAACAAGCCCCGGGAAGGGGCGGGCCGCCACGTGTCGGGCCGGGAGCTGCTGGAGGGGCTGCGCCGGTATGCGCTGAAGGAATACGGCCCGATGGCCCTGACGGTGCTGCGCCGCTGGGGTGTATCGAGCACGGACGACGTGGGGGAAATTGTGTTCAATCTGGTGGCGTGTAAGCGGCTGGGCAAGACCGATTCCGACAGCCGGGAGGATTTCCACAACGGATACGACTTCCGGGACGCGTTCCGGGACCCGTTTCTGCCCGCGAACGCGCAGGGAACGGCCTCCCGGCAGGGCAACGAACGGCTAAGCGGAGCGCGGGGGCGGAATCCGCGGGCATCATGACGCGGGGGGCGCGAGGCGTATGGCTGGCCGCCTGTCTGGGTGCGGCGTCCGCGGGGGCGGTCTGCGCGGACGAAGCCGTGGAGCGCGCGCTGATCCAGTTGGAGCGCACGGATGCGGCGTTGCGCGAGCAGACGCTCGGCAACGGGTTACGTGTGCTCGTCAAGCCCGACCGCGCGGCTCCGGTGGCGGCGGTGCAGATCTGGGTGGGCAGCGGGGCCATTCACGAGGGGCCCCGCCTGGGGTCGGGGTTGTGTCACGCCATTGAGCACATGATCTTCAAGGGAACGGGCACGCGCGGGCCGGGCGACATTACGCGGGCCATTCACGATGCGGGCGGTACGTTGAATGCGTACACGGGATTCGACCGCACGGTGTTTCACGCCGACGTTCCCTCGGAGCGCTGGCGCACCGCGCTGGAGGTGCTGACGGATGCCGTTCTGCATGCCGCGTTTCCGGCGGACGAGTGGGAGCGCGAGCGGGAAGTTATCCGGCGCGAAATTGCCATGGGGCGGGACGACCCGGAACGGGTCCTGGGCAAGCTGTTGTGGCGCACGGCGTTCCGCAGGCATCCGTACCGTTTTCCGGTTATCGGTCATGAAGACCTCTTTCTGCAATTGAGCCGGGAGGACCTGGCGGCCTATGCGCGGGCGCATTACGTGCCCGACAATATGACGGTCGTGGTCGTCGGCGATGTTCCGGCGGACGCCGTTGTGGAGGCGGTGCGGGCGCTGTATGACGCGGAACCGCGAGGCCCGCGGCCGGCGACCGTGCTGCCCGCTGAGTCGCCACAGGCCGCGCCGTATGCCGCGCGTGAGACGGGTCCGTACAACATCTCCCGCGTGGCGGTGGCGTGGCACACGGTGGTGCTCAGCCATCCGGACGCGCCGGCGCTGGACATACTGGCTGAAATTGCGGGGCACGGGCGGACGGCGCGGCTGGTCAAGGAGCTCAAGGAAGAGCGGCGGCTGGTGCACAGCATAGAAGCCTGGTCGTACACGCCGAAGGAGCCCGGGTTGTTCGGGATTACCGCCGCGTTCGAGCCCGGCCGTGAAGGGGACGTCGTGGCTGCGCTCGACGAGGCCGTGGGAGGGTGGCTGGAGACCGGGTTCAACGCGGAAGAAATTGCGACGGCGCGGCGGAAGGTATTGACGGCCGAGCTGGGGCGTCTTGAGACCATGCACGGACAGGCATCGCGTTATGCGGCGGGGGCGTTCTATGCCGGCGACCCGTGCTATCTGCGGCGTTACCTGCGGCTCCTCGATGCCGTGACGCCTGAGGTGTTGCGGGACGTGGCGCAGCGGTATCTCCGTCCCGCCAACCGGACGCGGGTCGTGCTGGCGCCGGAACAACCGCCGGACGCAACGGCGGCCGCGGCAGCGCCCGCGGAGACGGTCCCGGGCCCCGTACGGGTGCGGGTGCACGGTGTGCCGGTTATCGTGCGGGAGGATCACCGGCTGCCGTTTGCGCATCTCTGCGCGGTAATGGGCGGGGGCGTGTTGAGCGAAACGGCAGAGGAATGCGGCATCTCGCGGCTGGCGGCGGAATTGCTGGTGCGCGGATCGGAGCGGCGCACGGCGGAAGCCGTAGCCGCAGCCGTGGAGAGCCGGGGCGGATCACTGGCGCCGTTTTCGGGCTATAACAGCTTCGGCCTGCAGGCGCGCTGCCTGAGCGGGGATCTGGGTGTCTTTCTCGATGTGCTGTGCGATTGCCTGTTTCACCCGTCGTTTCCGGCGGACGAGTTCGAAAAGCAGCGGGCCTTCCAGTTAGCGGCGATCGCGGAGCGCGAGGAGCAGCCGATGGAGCTGGCTCGGGCGAACCTGCGCAGGCTGCTGTTCGGGGGACATCCCTACGCGGGGCATCCGCTCGGTACGGCGGATTCGGTGGCGGCGCTGACCCGCACCGCGGTGGCCGGGCACGCGGCGGCACTGGCGGGACGGGGTAATCTGGTTCTGGCGGTCTTCGGCGACGTCACGCCGGAGGCGGTGGAAGCGGCGGCGTCGCCCTTCTTGCGCGATGCGCCGCGGGGGAGGTTTGCGTTGCCGCCGCCGCCGGACGCGTGGCCGGCGGAGCCCGTACGGTCGGTGCGGCGGGAGCCCAGGCAGCAGGCCGTGGTGACCATGGGGTTTCCCGGCGTGGCGGTGGACGATGCGCGCAGCGAAGCGCTGGATGTATTACGCACGGCCTTGAGCGGACTGTCTTCAGAACTGGCGCTGGACGTGCGCGACCGGCGGGGCCTGGCCTACTATGTGGGGGCCTACAACCGGACCGGCTGGCAGCCCGGAACATTTGTGCTGTACGCAGGTACGCGAGCCGATGCCGTCGGGTCGGTCGAGTCGCTGATGCTGAACGAGGTCGGGCGTCTGACCGCGGGGGGGCTGGAGGCCGCCGAATTCGAACGGGCCCGGCAGCGCCGGATCGGCGCCTATCGCATGGACTTGCAGGACAACGCGGGTCTGGCGCTGCGCTGCGCCTTGCATGAGCTGTACGGACTGGGCTATGAATATGTGTATGCCACGGAGTCCCGCCTGGATGCGCTGACGCCGGAGGCGGTCCGCGCTGCGGCTCGGTCGGTGCTGACGACGAACGGCATGGCGGTGTCCGTCGTGCTGCCGCTGGGCGCACCCGGCGGGACGGAGCGTGAAGGAGAATACGATGAGTGACGACATGAGTAGAGAACAACAGCACCAGGCCTTGTTTGCCAATCTTCTGATGATGCTGTCGACGACGGCGATGCAGCAGCTGGGCAAGATCGTCAACCCCGTGACGCGCAAGACCGAGGTCGATCTCGAGGGGGCCCAGCTGACGATCGACATGATCGAAATGCTGCAGACGCGGACCCGGGGAAACCTGAGCCGGGACGAAGATCGAATGCTGAGTGAGATCCTGTCGTCTCTGCAGATGAATTACGTGGAGTCCGCCCGCGGCGGCGCGGGCGCGGGGCCGGAGGCCGAGGAGGCGGAAGCCAGAAAACAGAACGAGCCCGAGTCAAGGCCCGAGCCTCCGGAGGGGGGGGCGACGGCAGGCCCCGCAGGTGAGGCGAAGAATCCGAAGTATCACAAATCCTACGGCTGATCCGCGGCGGGGGCCTGGTGCTCTGGGCCGTAAATACGGAGACGTATTCTATAAGGCATGAGATCCCTCGACCCCGTTTTGCTCTGCTCGGAATGACCATGCAGAGCCTGTCATCCCGAGCGAAGTCGAGGATCTCCATCTCCCGGCCATACGTCACGGTATTGCCGGCGGCTTGTGCTTAGCCTTCCGGTTCCAGCGTGCAGCCGCGGCCGTACTGGGCCAGGTATTCCAGGCTGTAGAGGCGGAAGAAGACCGGGATCGGCAGAAGTAGAACGGTGCCGAGGTACGGGATTCCGACGATACAGGCGGCGATGCAGCAGGTCGCGATAATAAGCAGCAGCACGCAGAAGCCCGCGATCATGGAGAGAACCAGGTAGAACAGCCCGTAAATGACGAACGCGCCGGCGTTGTGTCGGAAGACAGGCAGAAAACGCGCCCAGGCTTCGCGGGTTGTCAGATCGTGTTTGTACATGAGGGGGACAATGAAATCCTCCAGGAACCGCCCGATGTAAGCCGTGATGATGCCGAACACGATCCAGAGCACGATAGAGACCACGAGTCCGGGCAAGGCGGCCGTGGTAAAGGCGCCCGCCGCGATACAGGGTTTGACCGCGCTGACGAAGGTTGCCGCCGCGAGCAGGATCCCGATCAGCAGGCAGATGACGGCGTAACCGACGGTCCAGCGGAAGAGGGAATTGCCGTGCTGGGCAAAAACGTGCCAGGGATGGCGGATCTCGGCCCGGTTGTTCAGGACGTTGTCCAGGAACATGAACTTGCCGCGCGCGCGCACCCAGAGCACCAGAAGCGTCAGTGCCAGAAACAGGATGACGGCCAGGGCGCCGACAAGCGCGATGGTAGACCCGTGTTCCCTGAGGAACGGAAGGACATGCTGCTG
>JAFGIZ010000286.1 GCA_016929365.1 Lentisphaerota bacterium | reverse complement strand
TCAGCCACCGCTCCGGCGAAACCGAGGACGCCACCATCGCGGATATCGCCGTGGCGGTCAACGCGGGCCAGATCAAGACCGGCTCGCTTTGCCGCACCGATCGCGTCTGCAAGTATAACCAGCTCCTCCGCATCGAGGAAATTCTCGGGGACGATGCCGTGTACGGCGGATGCCTGTGAACCCCTGGGTTGCCATATACCGTTTCGCCTGGGTGGCGCTGATCATCCTGGCGGTCATCGGTCTGCTGTGCATTTTTCTGCCCCGCATTCACGGACTCTCGGCCATGCAGAGCAAGAAGGAGATGCTGCAGCAGGAAAACCGGCTCAAGGAACAGCGCATCATGGAGTTGAAAACCGCGCAACAGCAGTTCCTGTCCGACCCCGCTTACGTGGAACTCACCGCCCGCCGCATGGGCATGGTGAAACCCGACGAAACGGTCATCCGGGGAACCAACCGGCCCACCCCCAACAAGGAGTCAGAATGATGAACACCCTCCTGCAACGCGCCGCGCCGGCCCTGGCCGGCCTGGTCCTCATGACGGCGGCTTCCGGCTGCCTCGATATGGAGCAGACGCTGACCCTGCGGCGGGACGGTTCGGGCCAGCTCGACATGGAGTACAGCATCGCCCGGGAGGCCGTGGACCGGATCATGGCCATGTACCGGCTCAAGACGGACCTGGCCCGCGCCGCCGGCGAGGCCCCCGCGGAAGGGGCGGAACCGGACCTTCCCGTGTTCCTCGACCCCGACGAAGCCGGCATCCGTGCAGCGCTGAAACCTTACGAGCCGTTCGGAATCACGATCGAAGCGCTTTCGGTGGACGCGCTCCCTGCCCGCAAGCGGGTCGCGTTGAAACTCCACTTCGACGACCTGGCCAAGGCGGCGGAGGCGGACTTTTTCCCCGAATTCGGCTTCTCGTTGTTCCGGACGCGGGAAGGCAACTATCTATTCTTCCGCCGCGGGCAGACGGTCGATACCGATACGCTGATCGACTTCGGAGACCCGGCCACGATCCAGATGCTGGCGCCGTTCCTGGCGGGCTTTCGCGTCATGATCCAGGTGTTCGCGCCGGGCGCCGTTCTGGACACCAACGCGCCCCGCTCCGGCCGCTACACCGCAACCTGGGAGTTCGATTTCGACCGCGATCCCAACGCCTTCACGGCGCTGCAGACAACGGACATGAAGATCCTGTTCGACGGCGCGGACGCGCAGCTGCCGCAAATCCGCCGGACCCGCGAAACCCGGGCCATGCAGGCCGCCGGCGGTTGAGCGGCGCCTCAGCCCGGCTCCGCGAGGCAGGCGGCCAGCAGGCCCCGCATGCGGGCCAGGGCCGCCGCACGGTGCGAGCGCCCGTTTTTCTCTTCGGCGGTCATCTCGGCAAACGTGCGGTTCTCGCCCTCCGGGATAAACACGGGATCGTACCCGAACCCGCCGGTTCCCCGGGCCGCCGTGGTGATGTGCCCCTCGCACCGGCCCTCGACCGTGCGCGCGGCCCTGCCGGGCTGCGCCAGCGCCATGACACAGCGGAACCGCGCCCGCCGGTCCGTCACGCCTTCCAGCTCGCGCAGGAGCTTCGCGTTGTTGGCGGCATAGTCCACGGGCTCCCCCGCGTACCGCGCCGACCGGACGCCCGGGACCCCGTCCAGCGCCGCGACCTCCAGCCCCGAATCGTCCGCCAGCGCCCAGACCCCCGCCGCCGCCACGGCGCTTTCCGCCTTCTTGACCGCGTTGGCTTCGAACGTGGTCCCGTCCTCTTCGACCTCAGGCAGCCCCGGATACGCCTCCGCGCCCGCAATGGTCAGCCCGGGCACGGACAGGATGGCCCGTATTTCGCGCAGCTTGTGCGGGTTTTGGGTGGCTACAAGCACTGTCACGCCGTGTCGGGGCATGGGCGGGTCCGTGTCGCTGCAACAGGATTCCGGTCAGCGTGCTCGGGGCGGGATTTGAACCCGCACAGCCAATAAAGGCCACCAGGCCCTCAACCTGGCGCGTCTGCCATTCCGCCACCCGAGCGTGTAAGCCGAATACATTATCGCCTGCCCGCGCCGGGTTCAAGCCCGTAAGCAGGAACGACTCAGCACGGCGATGCGGATTCACCGGTTAGAGGCCGCCGCGGCGCGGCCGACGCGGAACTGCACGGCGGGCCGCGGCAGGTCTTCCGCCACGCGGAATTCGGCCGTCTTCAGCGGGGCCAGCCGCTCCGTCCACGCCCGGATTTGTTCCAGGCGCCGGCGTGCCGTCTCGCTGCCGTCGGTATCCTGCACCAGCAGGACCAATGCGTAGGCCGCCATGGCCTTGCGCAGCGCCGCACCCGCGGCCTCCAGGTCCACCCAGGCGTATCCCTCCGTTCCGCGCCGCAGCCCCTCGGCCCACACCGGCGCCGCCCCTGCCGCTCCGTCACGCAGGACCTGTTCCAGCACGCCCGCGCTGCTGCAGCCCAGCAGCCAGCCCTCCACCGCCGCGAAGGCCGGGCGCTCGTCGGCGCCCAGGCTGCCGTAAATGCCGCCGCGCGTGTTCTCGATCACCATGATCTCCACGCCGCCGCGCACACGGCGCTGCGGGATAAGCCCCCAGCCGTAACGGGCGTTGACCCCGTCCAGCGCCGCGGCCAGGCGGTCGAGGGCCCCCGTCTCGTCCTCCACCGTGACGCCCGCCATCAGCGCCGGCACGCGCAACCCCAGGAGCCGCCCGCTGTGTTCACCGCTGAAACCGCACAGGAAGGCGAGCCCTTCGCCGTCGGCGGCGAGTTCGCCCAACAGCGCGTCCGCCGGCCGCGCGCCGGGCCCGCCCAGGTGCCGCGCCAGCAGGTCGCGCCCATGCCGCACCGGGAGTACCACCAGGGCGTCCGGCGCCCCGTTGAGGCGGGCCGCCAGGGTCTCGAGCGCCTTCCGGCGCCGGGCGGCTGCCGCCGGGTCCGTCCGCTCCTCGGCCGGGGGCGCCACCACCGCCGCGGCATCGCCCAGGATCCAGCCGCGGAACCCGTCGGGGTCGACCTCCGTAAGCGCCACTTCCGCCGTGCGCATCGCCGTACCGCCCCCGCCGGTGTCCTCCCAGCGGAACCGGAACCGGTCCGGGGCCGCGCGGATGGCCGCGATCCGGGGATCGCCGAGACGGCTTATGCCCGGTGCGTCGTCATCTCCGTTCCAGAGCGGGCCGGGCGGCGCCAGGCGGTACAAGCGGTCCAGCAGAACCTGAACGCCCTTCGGATCCGCGGACACGCAGCCCAGCAACAACCCCTCCGTGACGTCGAGCGACAGGAACAGGCCTTGCCCGGAGTCGCCCACCGGCCGAGTCCAGCCCCGCCCGCCGCCGTCCAGGCGGATCGGAGCAAAATCCTGCATCCACGGCGCGAACAGGCCCCAGCGCAGCCACTGACCGTAGCCGCCCACCCAGCTCGCGAACGCCCAGCCGGGCCGGCCGGTGCGGCCGAAAGACGGCACATAGCCGGTTACCACCTTGCGCGAGGCGCCGCGGGCCAGCAGCGCGTCCAGCCAGCCGGCTGCCTCGGGCAGTCCGCCGTCCGGCACCGCCAGCCCGGCCGGCAGCGGCGCGGACGCCAGGATCTCCCGCCGCTGTCCCGGCGCGTCATGCTCGCTGACGAGCCGCGCATCCCCCGGGATCACCCGGTAGAGCCGCTGCGCGTCGTACGGAAACCGGAACATCCACCAGACCGCCGCGGCCACGGCAATCAGCAGCGTCACATAGAAGACGGTGCGGCGGCGGCCCCTCACGATCCGGACTCCGTTTCGACCGCGCCGACCAGGTCCCGCACGTCGTCGACGCCGTGGCGCCGCATGTAGTCCTCGATGCCTTCGGCCACGTGCAGGGCCGTTTCCGGCTCCGTGAACGTCGCCGTGCCGACGGCCAC
>JAFGIZ010000285.1 GCA_016929365.1 Lentisphaerota bacterium | reverse complement strand
GCATGCGCATGGTTTTAGCCTGCATGTCCCTCTGCGTTCCGTTCCGGCATGAGCGCCCGCACCGCCGCCAGGTAATCCGCCTTCGCCGCCTGCCAGCGCACGGGCTCGTAACGCCGGTACGCGTTCTCCGCCTTTTTCCGCGCCCCTTCCGGGTCGGCCCGCACCTCGCGGATCGCGCGGCAGAGGTCCTCCGCGTCGCCCGCCCGGAAAAACGTCAGACACGTGTCGTCGAACATTTCCTCGATGGCCGGGAACCGGGCCGCGACAACGGGAATCCGCAGGGCCGCGTACTCGAACAGCTTGTTCGGCTGACACAAATCCGCGAACGGAGACGGCATCAGCGTCACCAGCCCCGCGTCGGCCCCCGCCAATGCCGCCGGCACCGCGGCGAACGGCACGTGCCCCCGGAACGCGACCGCGTCGGCGCATCCCAGCTCGCGGGCCAGCGCCTCCAGCTCCGGCCGCGTCTCGCCGTCTCCGATGATGGTCAGGCGAATGCCCGGAATCGCGTCCACCAGGCGCGGCAAAGCCCGGATCACCACGTCCTGCCCGTACCGCGGCTGCAGCGTGCCGTGCGTCACCAGGCGGAATTCCGCCCCCCGCGGCCCCGCCGCCGTGGGCGCGCCGGCAAAACGCTCGCCCGGCACGTTGCGTACCACCCGGATCTTCGCTGCCGCCGCGCCGCGTTCGATAAACCGGCGCCGGATCGTGTCGTTGACGGTCAACACCCCGTCCGCATAGCGCATGGCCGCCTGCTCAATCCAGACCTGCAGCCGGATGAAAAAGAGGGAATCGTCCGCCCCGTACTTGGCCATGAACAGCTCGGGCATCGGCTCGTGCATATCCAGCAGGATGCGCGTGCCGAAGAGGCGTGCGATCACCGTGGTAAAGACCAGCGCATCCGGCATGGTGTTGACCTGGATGACCGCGTAACGGCGCCGCAACGCCCGCCACGTGACCATCCCGAACATCAGTACAACGGAGAGCCCGTACTGGTAGACGTACCGCAGGCGCGACCCGCGCCGATGCGCATGCGCCAGGCGGCACACGGAAATCCCGTCAATGGTTTCGCGCCGCGCTTCGCCCCGTTCCCGCAGGCAAATGACGTCCACGTCCATGCCGGCTTCGACCAGCGCGCGGACTTCCTTGTACACCCGCACGTCCGCGGGGTAATAGCCGTGCCGCAAGACGCAGACCCGCGGGCGCCGTCCGTTCCCGTTTATGTTGTATCCGCGCATCGTCCCCTACCCGATATGCCGGTACAGGCGGGCCCCGGCCCAGCGCAGGACCGGGCGCGGCGTCCGCCGCACGACGGCGCGCACCCAGCTCCCCGCGCCGCCCCCCCGGTTGATCCCGACCCGCCGCCCGCCGGGGGGCCAGTAGCCGTGCGTAATCGGCCGCTCCGCCGCCCCCCACGCTTGCTTGAACTGCCGCAACCCCGCGTTGCCCGCGGCCGTCCGTCCCAGGTCATAGCGCGTCAGCCCGGTATCGAGAGCCAGGCGGACCTCGTGCCAATAGAGCAGATGATTCGGGCGCAACCGCAAGGCATCCCGCCGGGAGGCCGCATACAGGGCATAAAACGTTGTCTTGTACACCACGCCCAGCGACCCGGCCACCGGACGGTCGCCGACACACGCCAGGAACAGACGCAATCCCTGTTGCGTTCCGATCCGGCGCCACAGGTTCCGGAAAAACGCATACGGCTGCGGCGGCAGACCGTGTTCGCGCCGCGTGCCGACATACAGATCGAAGAACGCCCGCATGTCCGCCTCCTGACCGGCCGCGCGCGCATCGAGCGCCGTTCTCTCCGAACGCCGGATATTGTAACGCACGTTGCGGCTCAACCCGCGACGTACGGCGTCCCGCCCCGGCGTCAGGTCGATCACATGATTCAGATAGCGCGCTTCCGCGGCAAAGTCCGGCCGCGCTCCCAGCCAGGCGCCGTCGCGTACCCGGATCTCCAGCGTCGCCCTGCGCCGGGCGGCCTCCGCGCGCATGCGCTCCAGCAGCGGATCGAGATCGTCCGCACGGCCGAGCAACGGATCGCAGTAATCCGAGAAAGCCAGCGCCACCAGCCGCCGGCCGGTCAGACACGAACGGACCAGGAAAACCGGGATCCCCGACCGCACAGCGCCGTCCGCGTCCCGCACCACGAACGCCAGCGGCTCGTACCCGTAGGTGTCCCGCACCACCGCCTGCCAGTGCGGCGTATGGTACAGCGTCGCGTCCGGGTGCGCCTCCGTGAACGCCGCCCAGCGGGCGTCTCGCGAACCGTCGATCACGCTGACGCCGCCGCTCATGCTTCGTGCTCCTTGAACCCGTACCCGCGCGCGTCCAGATACTGCGTGAGCTCGCGCGGCAGACCGTGCCAGTATTCCCCCGCGTAACGCCGCACGGCGCGCAGAAAGGCCTCGTACAGTTCGGCGGGATACTCGTCCGGCGCGCCGCTCCCGTCAGCCCAGCGCATGTAGTCCGGATGGGCAATCACCAGGGCCATGCCCCCGCGTTCCCGGATCCATTCGAGTTTGCGCATCCAGATATCGAGCGTCGTTTCGCGCAGCAGGATGAACAGCGTCGAGTCCTGCGGCAGCGTGTAGGGCAGCTCGATGAAACCCGGACGTCCGTCCGCGCGCGGCACACGGAAAGGAAAAACGGTGCGCGCCGGATCCTGTTGCGGTTCGAACGGGTCGGTATCGAACGTGGAGGCGTCGTACGCCATGTCGAGCGCGCCCAGCCAGTCCAGCCGGTGATGCATCGCCGGCGACCGGAACCCCGCCGCGCCCCAGGCCTGCAGATACCCGTTGATGCGCGCGGCGCGCGCGGCGAAGACCCTGCGCGAGCGGTAGAGTTTGCCGTCGTGTTTCAACCCGTGCACCCCGACCTCGTAACCGGCCGCCTCGATCTCGCGCCGCAGTCCGGCCGGCAGCGCGTAGCGCTCGGGCACCAGGTTGAACGACGAGCGGAAGCCCAGCTCGCGCTCCAGGGCCATGACGCGCGCGCAGCGTGCGACGCCGCGGGCCGTGTCCACGTCGTGCGTCAACACCAGGCCGAACCGCTTTCCGTCCGGCCAGCCGGGCCAGTCGGCGGGAACCCGCGCGCTTTCCGGATCGACGGGCCAGCTAGCGGCGTGCCGGCGGCGCTGGATCCGCGCATACCCGCGCCGCAGCCAGATCTGCGCGGCCCGCGGAATGCAGGGCTTGAGCTGATAGTACAGTGTTGCGCTTCGCATACCCTTTATCCCATGTGCCGGTACGCCGCGCGGCCGACGGCGCGCAACAGCCACACCGGCATCCTCCGAAACAGCGCGTTATGCCGCCCCGCCACGGGGGGCGCGCCCGTCACGAACGTGCCGCGCCTGAACGCGTAACGATAATAGGCCAGCCGCTCCTCCTCCCCGCCCCACCCGCGCTTGTAACGCCGCAACCCCGTGTTCCCCGGCCACACGCGTCCCAGGTCGAGGCGCTCCGCGCCCCGCGCCGCGTACCACCGGATCGCGTCCGCCAGCAACGCCGGGTTGGCGCCCGGCACGCCGCCGCGCGTCTCCGCCGACGCGCCGTATTTGTACACCGCCCGCCCGCGGAAATGAAGAAATATTGCGCCCGCCACCGGCTCCCGGCCGCGCCAGGCCAGCGCCAGCCGCCCCGCGCCCGGGCGTACCAGGTGCGTCTGCAGCATCTCGAAAAAACGCCGCGGCTGGGGCGGCAGCCCGTGCCGCCGCCGCGTCACGGCATTCAGCCGCACGAATAACGCCATGGCCTCCGGTGTCCCCGCCGCCTCGACCCGCACCCCCGCCCGTTCCGCCTTGCGCAGGTTGCGCCGGGTATTCTGATCGGCCCCGCGCAGCACCCCCTCCGCCCCGCCGCGCAGATCCAGCGTGTAGCGCAGGAATTCGCAGGCCGGGATTGCGTCCCCGCCGGGCGCGGCGCCGCGCCACTCGGCAAGCCGCCACCCGGACCGGCGGCCCCAGGCTTTGATGTCGTCCAGCAGGTCCGCGGCCCCGCCCGGGCCCGCGGCGCGGCAGCAATCGGTAAAGGGCAGCGAGACGCCCCGCCGTCCCGTCAACGCGCTGCGCACCTCCATCATCGGCAATACGCCGCGGTCCGGACCCGCGCCGTCCGCCGTCCAGTAGACGGGACGGTATCCGTACGTTTCGGCCAGCACACGGGCCCAGCCCAAGGTATGAAACACGTCGGCATCGGGAGGGAGCGCCTCGTCCCACCCGGTATGCGCCCGGGGATCGATGGGGGTCCGGCCGTTCACCGCCCGGCGCCGGGGCCGGCCCCGCCGTCCCCCGGGCGGCGGCGCAGCATCTGACCGCATACAAGCGGAATCGTCCGGAACAGAATACAGATGTCCAGCCACACCGAACGCGCCCGCGCGTAGCGCACGTCCAGGCGCATCATCTCGTTGAACGTGGTCCGGTTCTTGCCGCTGACCTGCCAGAGGCCGGTCAGCCCCGGTGTCGCGTCGTTGCGCTGGCGCTGCCAGCGCCGGAAGACCTCGTACTCGTACGGGATGCAGGGGCGCGGCCCGATCAGGCTCATGTCGCCCTTGAGGACGTTGACCAGTTGCGGCAGCTCGTCCAGCCCCGAACGCCGCAGCCAGCGCCCCAGCGGAATCAGGCGCGGATCGCGGCTGTCGTCCAGCTTCGTCAGCGGCGCATCCGTCTCCACGAGGCGCCGGACGTGCCGGCGATGCGGCGTATCGTCGCTGGCCGTCTCCATCGTCCGGAACTTGTAGCAGCGAAACGGCCGGCCGCCGCGGCCGATCCGCTCCTGCGCAAAAATCGCGGGCCCGCGCGACTGACGCCTGATCAGCGCCGCGATCACAATCAAAAGCGGCGCCAGCAGGACCAGGCCCGCCAGCGCGCCCGCCACGTCCACGGCGCGCTTCCACAACGGCAGCGGCGTGTCGAACATCCGCTCGGCCTCGGTTTCGCCCCGGGCCCCCGCCGGCAGCGGCGCCCCGTGACACGTCACGCAATCAAACAGCGGCAGCCCGCCGGCGGTGCGCGTCCACGCCTCCATCCCGCCTGCCGTTTCGGGCCCCACCATGCCGTCCATCCAGAGCTGGCGGTGGTCTTCTTCGTCGTCCGTCAACGCGTCGACGGCCGGGTACGTGTACACCCGGCAGTGCGCGCGCACCCCGCGCTCCGCCATCTTCAGCGACGCCTTCTCGCAGAAACGCATCGCGCCGGGCGGCGCGGTTTCCGGCAGCATCACGCCGATCGCCGTGCGGCTCAGCCAGCCGACTTCATCCGTGCAACGCACCGACCCGGCCAGCGCCTCGGCCCCCCGCCAGGCGTCCTGCCGCCGGCGGGACGGACCGAATTCGAAGACCACGACTGAAAACACATGCCGGTTCCGGTCGGAGCGGTAGCGCTCCCGCTCGATCACCGCGCGGAAATCCTCTTCGCCGTGCAGCCCCGACCGCGCGTCGCGCCGGCCGGCCGCAAACGGATTCAACTCCCGATGTTTCAGCACCGCCACCATGGTAACACGCTTTCGCTGTCCTCGCGCCGCCCGCAACCCGTCAGCCCTGGCCGGTTCCCGGTTGCGATTCCCGGCCCGGCCGTCCTACAGCCTCCGATACACCCACTCCGGCACATGAAAACGCCGCTTGTTCAGGCACACGCCGACGATGTGCGTCTTGGTCTCGCGCAACAGCGCGACGCCCCGCTGCACAATCTCGCGGCGGACCCGCTCGGCCTCCACGGTCACGATCACCCCGTCCATCGATCCGCCCAGGTGCATCGCCGAGCGCTCTTCCCGCAACGGCGGCAGATCGAACACCACGAACCCGTAATCGCGCTTGCGGATCAAGGGCATCCAGCGGTCGTACAGCGCGGGCACGGACGGCGCGCCGTCCGCGGGCGCCTCCGCGGCATCCTGCAGGCGCCGTTCCGCGGCCACCGTGCGCCCGCGGTCGTCGATCGCAATCTCCACGGCGCCCGCCCCGCGCAACCCGAACGCCCGCGCGCCGGGCGGCACCGCGGGGTTTGCATCCACGTACAGGACCTGCGCCTCCCGCCGCAGACGCGCCAGCGTCAGGGCCAGGTTCGCCGCCGTGCCGGTGACGCCCTCGCCTTCGCGGCAGCTGGTCACCCCCAGAATCACCGGCGGCACCAGGGCCGGCGTCAGATCGCGCAGAATCCGGTCGCCCAGGATTTCGAACGCTTCCACGCCGTGCGGCGGCGTTCGCCAGCTTTCCGCCGGCGCGCCGTCCATCACCGCCGCACCCGCCGGCACCGGATGCAGGCGCCCGCCCTCGATCCAGGGCACGGCGCTGAGCATCGTCAGCCCCAGGTACGCCTCGACATCGTCCGGCCGCTTGAGACTGTGGTCGAGCGATTCCCCCAGAAACGCGATGCCGACCGCGCCGGCGCCGCCCAGGAGCACGGCCAGGATCATTTTGAGGAGCCGGCCGCGGGGATTGGATTGAAGCGGCAGGAACGCCGGCTGCACGACGCTGATGTTGGAGATCTTCTGCTGTTCCAGCGCGCGATTGATACGCGCCTGTTCCAGGCTGTCGGTGTACTTCTCGTACTTCGCGGTCAGCAGGTTGCGTTCGCGTTCCAGGTCCCGGATCCGCACTTCGGAGTCGTTCAGATTCTGCAGCTCGCGCTCGGCGGCGGCAAGCTGTTGTTTCAGTTCCGCGCGCTGCGCCTGCAGCGACGCCAGCGCGGCCTGGGCATCGAGCTGCCCCGCCTGCAGGTCGCGCCGCGTCTCGCCGGCAATCAACGGCCCCGTCCGGCGGCCCGGTTCCCCCCCGGCCAGCATGGCCGCGATGGCCGCCGCCCGCGCTTTCGCCGCCGACCACGAGGCCTCGGTCTCCTCCAGCCGGTCGCGCAGCAGCCGGACGCGGCCCAGCGCCAGGCTCTGCTGCTCGTCCAGGGACGCGATGCCGAACACGTTCTTGAAATTACGCAGCGCGATTTCCGCCTCCTCCAGCTCGCGGCGCACCGCCTCCGTCTGTGCCAGGAAGAAATCGTACGTGCCGGGCGCCTGGTGCACGGCCATGTGTTTGGCCAGGAACGCGTCGATCAGCCCGCTCACCACCTCGCGGGCCAGGCCGGCGTCCCGGGCCGTGTAACGGATCGCGAGGATATTGCTCTTTTTGTGCACGTCGATCTCGAGCTCGCGCCGCAGCGCCCGCAGCGCGTCGCCGAAAACAGCCTGCGCCGCTTCCGGCCCGCTCCCGGGGCGGGCCTTCCGGCCCAGGATCCTGGCGGGCCCCACCGACCTGACAACCGTTTCCGCCAGCTCGCGGCTCTTGAGAATCTCCAGCTCGGAATTAACCTCGGTCTCCCAGTCGCGGTTTACCGGGTACAACGGGCCGCCGGTCGTCGCCGTCGGGTCGATCGCCACGCTCTCGCGGCCGCGCCGCAGGAACAGGCGCGCCTCCGACGTATAAGACCGGCCCATGAAGAGCAGCGTCACCAGCGCGGTCAGCACCACCGCCAGGAAAAAGGCCGCGGCCTTGCGCCGGTGGCGGAACATGACAAAGCAAAACGTCCGCACCGTTTCCGCCAGCGCGCCGGGCACGTTTTCCGCCGGCGCGGCGGCAGGGACGGGAGCGGAAACGGCTGTCCGCCGTGCGGGGAGCGTGTCAGGCATGGGGCACCGCCTTTCGCGTATCAGCGGGACGTGTCGATGCCGATGGATTCACGTCCGTCCCTCGAGGAGCGGAAATACGTAAACCCGAATTGCGGCACGAGTTGATTGATGTGCTGGTCAACCCACTGGTTGAAATTCGCAATCTCCGTTCGGGGCACATAGACGATGTCCATGGGCTGCAGGTAGTGCGGGGCGCCGCCCGCCAGGGCGGCGCGCAAATCCACGATCTCCACGGCCGGCGCCGCGCCGTGTTGACGGATCACCGCCACTTCTCCGGGATCGGCCGTGACGCTGTCCAGGCCGCCGGCCTCGATCACCGCGCCCAGCACGGTGAGCCGGCCCGGCATCGCGAGGCGCCCGGGACGGCTGACCGCCCCGCCCACGAACACCGCCCGGCTGTTCAGCTCCCGGACGATGACGGCGATCTCCGCCTTTTCCATGAACGGTTCGTACAGGCTCTTAAGCGCGTCCCGCAACGCGGCCGGCGAAAGTCCGCGCACGTCCACGTCGCCCACGAGCTGCAAAGAAATCCGGCCGTCGGGACGCACCGTCTGCATGTCGTCCAGCTCGGGCGCGTAGAAAAACTTGATCTCCAGCACGTCGCCCGGGCCCAGCGCCACGGTTTCCTCGCGCGCCGGCGTTTCCGCCACGGCGGGCAGGTCCTCAAGCGGCGGTTCCGAAGCAGTCCGGCACCCGGCCAGAACCAGGATCCCGGCCGCGGCCAGAGCCGCCCGCAGCATGGTGCATGGGAAAGGCGGTGTTTTCACGGCATCTCCTTTCTGCATGCAGAATATTGAAACAGATTGCCGCCGCCACGCAAGCGATTTCCGCGCCTTTTGTCTCCCGCCGCTATCCGGGGCCCGGCACCGTCGGGGCCCTCCCGCCGCCGGCCCCCTGCGGCCAGGCCAGCAGCCGGTCAAGGAACCGGCCGATCGCGCGGCGCGCTTCTTGCCGCATCCGTGTTCCCTCCAGCAGCGCCCGCGCCTCTTGCGCGCCCGCCGCCACGCGCGCCCGCGCCGCGTCCACCGCGCCGGAAGCCAGAATAATGCGCCGCGCCTCCGCCAGGGCCGCCTCGCCGGCCCCGCCGTGCAACACCGCCGCCAGGTGTGCGCGGTCGGCCGCCCCGCAGCGCGCCCAGGCCAGCCGGACGGGTACCGTAAGCGTGCCTTCCCGGAGATCCTGCAAGACCGGCTTGCCCGCTCCGTCACCGTTCCCCGCGACATCCAGCGCATCGTCGCGTATCTGGAACGCCCGGCCCGCCGCCCGCCCGCAGGCGTCCAGCCGGCCAATCTCGTCCTCGTCCGCGCCGCCCAGCACCGCCCCCGCCGTCATGGGCAGCGCGAAACTGTAGTGCGCGGTTTTCCCTTCGCCCACGCGCGCCAACGACGCCTCCGTAACGTCCCCGGCCGGGCGCAATCCGCAGAACAGTTCCTCCAGCTCCCCGCAGGCGGTGTGCAGCGCCGCGTCCGTCAGGCGCTCGAGCGCCCGCTGCCGGCGCGCGGGGTCCGCGTCCACGCCCGCAAACAGCCGCACGCCCAGGACGTACAGGGCGTCGCCCGCCACCAGCGCCAGGTTCCGCGCCCGCGTCTCGGCGTCCGGCCGGCCGTCGAGCAACGCGCGGAACCGCGCCGGCAGCGACGGCGCGCCCCGGCGCCGGGCCGCGCGGTCGATAATATCGTCGTGCACCAGGATAAAGTCGTGCAGAATCTCCAGCGCCGCCGCGGCCCGGTACAGGTCCGGCATCGGCCCCGCGGCATACCCCTCGTACGCCAGGACGAAGAGGACCGGGCGCAAGCGCTTGCCGCGCCGCAGGACAAACGCGCGCAGGGCCTCCCGGTACGCCGCGGGCAGCGCCGCGAAAGGCGGCATGTCGAAGGCGCCCGCGGCGCGCGCCAGCGCCCCCTCCACGGCTTTCCGAATCGTGTCCGGATCGTTCATCCGCTCCGCCTCAAGCCGGGGTCATGCCCCGCGCGCCAGGGCCAGGATGCCGTTGCCCGCCACCCAGGTGCGCACCGTCCAGCGCCGGCCGACCTGCCCGCCCGGCACGTCCGCCCACTTCGGCGTCAGCGTCAGCCCGACCTCGCCCGTCGCGGGATCCGCATCCGTTACGATAATCCCGCGCGGGTTGCCGCGCAGACCCGTGCCCAGCGCCTTGCCCAGGGCTTCCTTGGCGCACCAGAAACGCAGCAGCCATTCGCCGCCCGCGCCGCCGCACCGTTCCAGGAGTTCGCGCTCCGTTTCCGTAAAAGCGCCGTTGGCCACGCCGTCGCCCGGCCGCCTGTCGCGCTGTTCCAGGTCGATGCCGATCCCGCCGCCCGCGCCGTCCGCGACCGCCGCGACCGCCGCGCCGCCGCTGTGCGCGATGGACAATTCGAGCGTGCCGTCGATCCAGTCCCGCCACGGCCCATCGGCATACGGCTTGCCCCGCGCGTCCGCCGCGATCTCCACGTCCGCCGCGGCCAGGCGGACCCCGTAGCGTTCCGCCAGAAAACGCCGCACCGCGTCCTTCGCCGCCGCGCGGCCCAGCAGCCGTTCGCGGCGCCGCTTCGCGGTAGCCCGCTCATCCAGCCACGTTTCGCGCTCCGCGCGGTTCAGCAGGCAGAAGGCCAGTGTCGTTTCCCAGATGCCGAACCCCGCTTCGAACAGGCTGTCGGGCAGCGCCGGCGTGATGCACGCGGCGATGCCGTCCGCCCCCGGCGGCAGGGCGAGCTCGTCGCACAACCGCGTCTCGAGCGTGCGGTGCGCGACGCGGTGCACCGCCGGCGTGATGTCAAAAAACCGGTCCTCCCATCCCTCGATCGACGCGTACGGCGTCCCGTCGGCCAGGACGACATCAATCGCGTGCACGGAGGTCTCCCGGCCGCGCGCCGTGACCCGGTGGCGCACCGCCGCTTCGGCCCCCTCCGGCGGCGGCGGCGCGTACAGGCGGATCCGCGCCACGCGAAACGGAAACGGCACCACGCCCCGGTACGTTTCCGGCGCGCTCCACAACCCGACAAACGCGCCCGCCGCGTCGAGCAGCACGGGATCGGTCGCGAACACCGGCGCCGTCACGGCGCGGAACAGCCCGGCGCGCGGCGGCACGCGCAGCGTGCCCTCCGTCCCGTCCGCCGCCCAACGGCGCACCGTGTGCACCGCCCGCAAACGCGGACCGTGAAAGAGGCGGTCGGGATAGACGGCTTCGCCCCGCCAGCCGCACGCCTCGCTCTCCGCCAGGGGCGGCAGCCCGTTTCCGGCCGCGGCCGGATACGCGTCCGCCAGCACCACGACGGCTTCCGCCAGCGCGGGCCGGAACCCGGACCCGTCTCCCCCGTTCTCCGCGTCATGGACCGCCGCGCGAAACACCGCGCCGTCCCCCTCCGCCCGCCGCACGCTGACCCGCAGCCGCCGCGCACCGCGTTCGAAGGTGATCCAGCGCGCGGCCGCCACGTCCCGCAATTCCGTCACCACCTTGCCCGGACACAGGGCGCAGGCCGCCTCCGCCAGCATCTCCAGCGTCACGGTCAGGGGCATGACCGGCAGGCCGCGCAACGCGGGGTCCGTATACGCGATGCGGGGCGACGCCAGGGTGTGGTCCTGCAGGAACGTATCCGCCTCCATGCCGTACACGCGCTCGCACACCAGGGCCGTGCCGGGCTCGTGCTCGACCATCCGGCCCAGCAGGAGCGACGCCGCGCCGTCCGTCCCCGGCGGTTCCGGGCGCCGGACGGCGCGCGGCCCGGCAGGCGGCCCGGAGGGCGCGGGCCCCGGCGCCGCCCCGACGAACCGGTCCACGAAACGCCGCTGCGCCGCCAGAAAAGCGCCCATCGTCTCGAAGTAAGCGCCCAGCGCCTGCTCGGCGGCGCCCGGCCGCCCCGCCTGTCCCGGCTCCGGTCCGCGGCGCGGCGGCCGCGCCGCGGCGAGCGGCGCCTGTTCCGGTTTCGGCATCCGGGACGTCATGTGTAACGGGGTGCCCGCCATACCGCGCCTCAAGCCCGCCCGGCTTCTTCCATCACGCAATGGCTGTTGATGCCGCCGAAGCCGAACGCGTTGATGCCGGCGCGGCGCGGGGCGTCCGCGCGGCCGTGCACCCAGGGACGCGTTTCCGTGTTGATCACGAACGGCGACGTGTCGAGGCCGAGGTCCGGGTTGACCTCGTCGCAGTTGACCGTCGGGGGCAGCACGCGGTGATGCAACGCCAGCGCGGTTTTGATCAGGCTGGCGATCCCGGCCGCCGGCACGCTGTGCCCGATCATGGATTTGACGGAGCCTACGGCGCAGGTCGGATAGCGGCCCCGGCGCGGACCGAACACCGACTTGAGCGCGGCTATCTCCGTGGCGTCGCCCAGGGCGATGCCCGTCCCGTGCGCCTCGATCAGCCCCACGGTTTCGGGATCGACCCGCGCCGCCTCGTAGGCGCGCCGGATGGCGAGGGCTTCGCCCTCCCGGCGCGGCGCCAGCAGCCCTTTCGAACGGCCGTCGCTGGCCGCGCCGAACCCCTTGATCAACGCGTAGATCCGGTCCCCGTCCCGCTCGGCATCGCGCCGGCGCTTGAGTACGATCATGCCGACGGCCTCGCCCAGCAGTGTCCCGTCGGCCTTGCGGTCGAACGGGCGCAGCGTGTCGCTGCGCGACATGGCGCCCAGTTCGCAGAACACCATCATCGCCGGCAGCAGGATACAGGTCTGCACCCCGCCCACCAGGGCCAGGTCGCAGCGGTTGAGGAGCAGGTTGGTCGCGGCCTGGTCCGCCGCGATCAGCGACGAGGCGCAGGCCGCGTCGACAATATACGACGTCCCGCCCAGGTCGAACCGGTTGGCGATCCGGCCCGCAATGACGTTGGGAATAATGGACGGCACCGTCTGCGCGTCCAGCCGGGGCAGCGCGTCGCGCAGGGCATGCCAGATCCGGTCCAGCTCCTCCGGCGGACAGGCCGGGTTGAGCTGCCGGATCAGATCGACCGTCTGGTCGAGCACGATCCCGTGCTGCGCCCAGTTCGCGTTGCCCCGGTTGAGATACTCGCCGTGCGCGATCACGACGTCCGTGCGCTCGCGCGGAAAGTCGCGCTCGGCGAGCCCGGCGTCCTCGAGGGCCTCCCGGGCCACGCGCAGCATCAGGAAGTGATCGGGATTGCCGCCGTCCACCGAGTTGGGCATCACGCCGAAGGCCGTCGGATCGAAGGCCGCCAGGTCGCCCAGGAATCCCCCGCGCACCGAGTACAGGCGCTCGAACATGTCCGCGTCCGCGTCGAAAACCCGCTCCCGCTCGGGGTCGGGATGGTCCCCGATCGCGCAGACGCCGCCGACGATGTTTTCCCAGAACGCCGCCACGTCTGCCGCGCCCGGAAACACACCGGCCATCCCAATCACGGCAATGTCATCGTTACTGCACTGCACGGCCTTCTCCCGGACACGCCTGCGCGCGCCCTGCTCGCTTTCCTCGCGCGGCAGGCAGACTAGCGGCCGGCGGCCCGGCCTGTCAATGCCGCCTCCCCGCGCGACGGCGCAGCACCAGCAGCACGACCAGCGCCGCGCAGGCCGCCGCCGCGCAGGCCCCGCCGAACCCGAACGCGACGGCCGCCCCGAACCGGCCGTACAACAGGCCCAGCAGCAGGCTGGCCGGGAATTTCGCGATGCCGTCGGCAAACGCATAAAGCCCGTACGCCGAGCCCCGCACCTCGGGCCGTACGAAATCGGCGACCACGGCCTTTTCCACCCCCTCGGTCAGTCCGTAAAACGCGCCGTACAGGACGAACAGCACCCAGATCTGCCAGGCCGCGCCGGCCAACCCGAACGCCAGGTACACGGCTGCATACACGGCCCAGCCCAGCGCCAGCGTCCGGGCCCGCCCGAAGCGGTCCGCCAGAAAGCCGCCGGGCAGCGAAAACACGGCCTTGGCCAGCGACAACGCCAGGAACATGAGCGGCAGTTGCCACGGGAACCGCCAGGCCGAGGCCATGGCCGCCCGCTCGGATTCGTTCAAGACCACCGGATACCCCAGCACCTGGCCGGCCCGCAGGATCAGGAACATGTCGCTCGAATTGCCCAGCGCGAACACGAGCAGGATCCCCAGGAACCCCCAGAAACTCCGGTCATAACCGGCCCGGAACCGGACCCGCGCCGGCGTGACCGGCGCCGCCTGCTCCCGGATGAAGACCGCACCGGCCAGCACCGCGAGCGCCGCGGGCACGGCGGCCAGCACGTAGATCAAGCGGAACACATCCACCGGCTCTTTATCGCCGAGATCGCGGAAATACGGAAAGAGCACCGCCACCAGTCCCGTCCCCGCCAGCAGCCCGAGTACCGCGCCGCCGTGGTCCATCATGCGGTGGAACGAAAACGCCTTGCCGCGGTCGGCCTCCCCCACGACGCCCGCGATCAGCGCGTCGCGGGGCGCCGTGCGCACGCCCTTGCCGATCCGCTCCAGGCCCAGCAGCCCGAGTACGTGCCAGGGCGCGGCGCATAACGCCAGCAGCGGTTTGATCGCCGTCGAGATGCCGTAGCCCAGCACCACGAGTCCCTTGCGCCGGCCCAGCCGGTCCGACACCCGGCCGCTCACCAGTTTGAGCAGGCTCGCCAGGCTCTCGCGCAACCCTTCGACCACCCCGACCCACACCGGCCCGCCGCCCAGCAGGGCGATGAAGAACGGGACCGTCCACATCATCATTTCGCTGGACGTGTCCGTCAGCAGCGAGACCAGGCCCAGGACCAGGACGTTCCGGGGCAGGGAACGCTTCAGGGCCGCGGCCACTCCCGCCCGTTCACTCCGCCGGGTCGCCATCCGCGGCAGCCTCTTCCTTCAGAATCCCGTACTTGACCTGGAACGCGTTGAAGCGCCGCGCCACCTCGTGGAAGTAATCGGGCTTGCGAAACCGGATGCGCCGCGGCGGGACCCGGCCCTCGGTCACGTCCTCGAGATACCTGTCGAGCTGGTGCAGGGGCCCGCCGATCCGGTGCGAGAGGTAGACGCCGCCGAGCAGCAGCATGCTCACGCTGAGAAAGGTGAAGACCGCGAGCTGGGCGTCCAGCGTGCGCAGCCGCTGATCGAGCAGGATGTTCACGTCCGCCCGCTCCGCGTGCGTCAGGGACAGGTCCAGGACGTCCCGCCCGAACGCCGTCACGGCGTAGGTGCTGATGTAATAATTGAGCGCCGCGTACAGGAGAGCCAGAAAGCCGAACAGAAAGATAATGCGGTACTGCACGGACGGGTTGCTGATTAACTCGCGCCGTATGTACGGCCGGCCCGTTTTCTTTTTCATAGCCTTGTCCTTCACCAGTGCGTCTCCACGATATACGTATACCGCGACGGGCCGCCCCGGAAGCGGCCCGTCGCCAGGTTCCCGTCGTCGATATCCCGGTCTATGGCTTGCATCTGGGTGCGCGTGCGCCGCGGGGCCAGCAGGTTGAGCGTGGCGTACCCCCCGTGCACCGTCTGGCCGCGTTGCGGCGCGCGGGTCCAGTCCCAGGTGCCCCCGACGGGCGCCGCGTCCGCCCAGTCGGTCCCGCGCAGGTACGGCGCCACGTCTTCCGGCAACACGCCCGGCGGCGCGTCCTCCGGATAATCCCCGTTCTGCAGGGCGTACTGCGAAAAGGCGCCCGACAAGGTGCGCAGGTCGTTGATGAACATCGCGTCCCGGGCCTGCATGGCCGCCCGCGCGACGAGCGGCACGGCCAGCACGGCAAGCAGCCCGATCAGCGACACCACGAGCATGATCTCCAGCAGCGTAAACCCGCCGCCCACGGATAGGCCGGCTTTCTTCATTCCGCCCATCATTCTACTCCCGGGCGGAAGATGGTTCAAGCCGCATGTCCGACGGCCCGCGCGCGCAACTTGGCGCTCGACACGCGCTGTGCGATACGGCATGGTTCGATACCCGGCAGGAGGGG
>JAFGIZ010000284.1 GCA_016929365.1 Lentisphaerota bacterium | reverse complement strand
GCGGAGCCTGGGGGACGCTGTCCTGCGGCCTGTTCAACGCGGAGAAGGCGCTGGGCATCGGGGATGCCAGTACCGGCATTCTGTACGGCGGCGGGTTCAGCCAGATGGTCAGTCAGCTCATCGGCGTGGGCGCCGGATTCGTGTGGGCCTTCGGAACGGGCCTGGCCCTGTTCAGCCTGATCAAGGCGACGATCGGTCTGCGGGTCAATGCGGCAGAGGAACTGCGCGGTCTGGACATCGGCGAACACGGCATGGAGGCCTACAGCGGGTTCCAGATCTTCACCACGGAGTAAAGACGGCATGACGCAGCCGGCGGCCGGATCGGCCGGCCGCCGGCCGCCTAACACCGAAAGGAGAAAACGGACATGAAACTGATTGTTGCATACATACAACCGGAACGCCTGAACAGCGTGAAGCAGGAGCTGTACACGCGCAAGGTGTTCAAGATGTCGGTGACGAACTCGCTGGGGTGCGGTCAGCAGAAGGGCTACCATGAGTCGTACCGCGGCGTGGATATCGAGGTCAAGTTGTTGAAGAAGCTGCGCCTGGAGATCGCGGTGAACGAGAACTTCGTGGAAGCCGCGATCGACGGGATTATCAAGGGCGCGCGTACCGGCGCGATCGGGGACGGAAAGATCTTCGTGCTGGATCTGCCGGAGTGCATCCGCATCCGCACGGGGGAAACGGGCAACGAGGCGATCGGGTAAACGAAAACCCGGGGAAAGGAGTAACATGATGAAAACATCGACACTGGGAAAAGCGGCGGCGGGCGTCCTGGCGGCGGTCGTGCTGCTGACGGCGGCGGAGCGGCAGGCGGAGGCCGCGGAGGTCAGCCTGACGGCGGACCTGGCCAGCGCGTACGTGTTCCGCGGCGCGACGTTCAACGACGGCGCGGTGTTGCAGCCTGGGCTGGAGGTGGCGGGCTTTCCGCTGCCCGAAGGGTCCGGCGCGCTGGCACTGGGCGTCTGGGGCAACCTGGATCTGGACGATTACGGGGACACGCTGGAAAGCGGGCAGTTCTCGGAAATCGACATCTACCTGTCCTATGCGCTGCCGGTTGACGCGTTCGACGCGTCGCTGGGCTATACGGAGTACACGTACCCGTCGGGCGGCGGGGACGCGGACCGCGAGCTGGCGGCGGGCGTGGGGTTTGCCTTGCCGTTGTCGCCGTCGCTGGACATCGCGTACGGCGTGGACGGCGGCATCGACAAAACGCTGTACGTGGAGGCGGGCGTCGGGCACGAAGTGGCGTTGAGCGAGTGTCTGGCGCTGGAGCTGGGCGCGACGGCGTCCTACCTCGACCCGGACGGGGGCGAGAGCGGGTTCTCGCACTTCACGGCGTCGGCCGGGCTGAGCTACGCGATGGTGAGCGCCAGTATCACGTACGTCGGCCAGATTGACGACGACGTGCTGCCGGACGTGGAAGACGGCGGCGCGTACGACGTGGAGGTGTACGGCATGCTGGGCGTGGGATACACGTTCTGACGGGGCTGTGCGCTTGCAGCGTTCCGTTCCCTTGTGGTACCTCTTGCCTGCCGCGGCGCCGCGCAAACCGCGCGGCGCCGCGGGGCAAGGGCCGGGAGCGGGATGCAGACGGAACTATGTTTATTCAGCGCGGAATCCCGCAACGATCTGATCGCGCGGGCGGAAGCGGCGGAGCGGGAATTGCGCGCGGCGCCGGAGGCGCCGTTGCGCGCCGTGGCCGCGAAGCTGGCGGCGGCGTGGCAGCCTGACGCGGCGTGCCTGTCGGTGGTTGCGGGCTCGGCGGACGAGCTGGCGCGCAAGCTGGCACACGCGGCGAAGCGCCTGCGCGAGCCGGAACGGACCCGGCTGCAGGACCGCAGCGGTATCTACTATTACGACGAGCCGCTGGCCCGGGGGGGGCGCACGGCGTTCCTGTTCCCCGGCGAGGGGGCGCAATACGCGAACATGCTGCGTGACGTATGCGCGTCTTTTCCCGAAGCGCGCCGCCCCTTCGACCTGGCGGACCGGGCCTGCCGCGAGGCCGCCGGGGATTTTCTGCCCAGCGCCCATGTCTTTCCGGCCGGCGCCGCGGAGGCGGATGCCGACGCGTCCCTGTGGGGCATGGAGGAAGCGATCGAGGCGGTGGTCGGCGCGGACACCGCGCTGCTGGAGCTCACACGGCGATTGCAGATCCGGCCCGACGCGGCGGTCGGACACAGCAGCGGCGAGCTGGTGGCGGTCGAAGCGGCCGGCGCGGTGCGCTATGCGGACGACGCGGCGCGCGTGGAAAGCCTCAAGGCCGGGTACCAACTGATGCGGACGCTCACGCGCCGGGAGGGGGTTCCGGAAGGGATCCTGTTGACCGCGGGCGGAATCGAGCGCAGTGTGATCGACGCCCATCTGGCCCGTTTCACGGGCGACCTGTTGCTGGCGATGGACAATTGCCCGCACCAGTATATCGTCTGCGCCAGGCCGGCCGTGGCGGACGCCGTGGAGCGCGGGTTGATGGAGGCCGGCGCCATTGTCACGCGGCTGCCCTTCGCGCGGCCGTATCACACGTCCTGGTTCGAGCCGGTCCTGGACGCGATTCGGGGGTATCTTGACGGGTTCACACTGGAGCCGCCGGCCGTGCCTTTCTATTCCTGCGCGACGGCCGACGTGTTCCCGGACGATCCGGCGAAGGTGCGCGATCTCTGCGTGGCGCAATGGGCGCAGCCCGTGCGCTTTCGCGAGACGGTCGAGAAGATGTACGCCGACGGCGTGCGGGTCTTCGTC
>JAFGIZ010000283.1 GCA_016929365.1 Lentisphaerota bacterium | reverse complement strand
GGGGGCGGTTTCGCTGACCCTGACCTACCTGCTGCCGGGCGCCGCCTGGGAACCGAAGCACGAACTGCGCTTCCAGGGCAGTCGCCCCGACGAAGTCCATTTGGTTTCCTACGCGTCCGTGACCCAGACAACCGGCGAGGACTGGCAGGACGTTCGGCTGAGCTTCGCCACGCAGTCGCCTGGAGCGCTGATTCGCATCCCCGAGCTCGACGCGTTGCTGCTGGGCGTTCCCGGCAGGCCCGTCGCGCGTCCGGGCGCCGGCGTCTCCAGTTTCTCCAAGGCCAAGGTGGTATTCGAACAGCAGAACCTCAACTGGAACGGGATCTTCAACCCCGGGATCGCCCCGGATGTCTACGCCCGCAACCGCCGTACACTCGAGGGCGTCGAATCCCGGGCGCTCGAAACGTTCGAACGGTTGAGCAGACGGGGTACCACGGCGCACTTCGCCGGAACCGGCCGGCAAATCGTGCGCAGTGACGGCGTAGCCGTGCGCGTTCCGCTCGGCTCCCTGACGCTGCCGGTTACGGAACAGATCGTGGCCGTGCCCTCTTCCTCGCTGAACGCCGTGCAGACGGCACAACTGGTCAACGCCGGCAACGGCCCCCTGCTGCCGGGCAGCGTGGCGCTCTATCGCGACAACGCGTTTCTCGGGCTGACGGAGCTGGATTTCGTGGCCGAGGCGGAACCGTTCGCGCTGCTCACCGGCGTGGCGGACCGGATCAAGCTCGAACGGGTACTCGACCGCCGCCGCAGCGAGCTGGTCCGCGGCGGATCCCGCACGCGCATGAAAATCGCGTTCGACGTCTCCGCCCGGAACCTCGGCGCGGAACCGACCCGTATCAAACTCATGGACCGCGTTCCCGTCTCGGAAGACAAGGAAATCCGGGTGTCCGGCATCGACGTGGAGCCGGAAGGCAAACCCGACGCGAAAGGCCTCCTCACCTGGGAACCGACCCTCGATCCGGGTCAGAAGGTAACCTACCGAATTTCCTATATCCTGGAGTATCCCACTGGAATCAACCTCTCACGGGCGCGCCGGCGCGATGCCGCGCTGAATGCGCCCGCAGCCGCCCTCCAGCTCGACGTCGACAGTCAGGCGCAGCCGGCCGAACATCTCTACCAGCAGATCGGCGAGCTCGAAGCCCAGTTCTGACGCCCGGGTACTCCAGGAGTATGATCGACGCGGAAGCAGCCGCCCGGCTTGTCTCGGTTGGGCTTCCAGATTATCTTCGTACTGAGACGTTGTTCAGAGTTCTGACTTTTCTCTGCGGAACACGAAGCAGACGCCAATGACACGACGTTTTCAGTCAGCGGATTCCTTAGACCTGCACCAGCTTCATGCAGAAGGCCCACATGTGCTCATACCAGCGCCGGTGCAACCGCCACTCACTGCCCGGATCGATCAGCCGGCAGCAGACCAGCGCCTGCAGCACCAAATCCCAGCGCGTTCCAGTAGTGTTGAAACTTGCCGTCCTTGCGGTGCCTCAGGCAGGCGTTACGCCTTTCGGAGTTGGCAATACAGGCTTTCCTCGATCAGGTCGACGATCCGCTCGGCCGCCTCCGTCTTCGGCAACAATGGCAGCGCGACGGGTTCGCCGTTGCGGCGGTAGACCGTGATTCGGTTGGTGTCCACGCCGAAGCCGCAGCCGATTTCCGAGACATCGTTGGCACACAGCAGGTTGCAGTTCTTGCGCTCCAGCTTGCCGCGCGCCGCTTCGTCGAGCCCGTTCGTCTCGGCCGCAAACCCCACCAGGAAAGGCCTGCGCTCGAGCGCTCCCAGCGAGGCAAGGATGTCCGGAGTCCGTACGAGTTCGAGGCGCGTGAGCGCCCCGGCGTCCTTCTTCAGTTTGTGCGTCGCAGTCCGGGCGGGAGTGAAATCCGCCACGGCAGCACACATCACCGCGATGTCGGCCCCGTCGGCTGCGGACATCACGGCCGCGTGCATCTCGCGCGCGCTCCGGACCGGGATGCCGTGCAGTGTCGGCACCTCGGGGATCCGTACCTGTACCGGCCCATGCACCAGCGTCACCTCGGCGCCGCGCCGTGCCGCCGCGGCAGCCAGCGCGATGCCCATCTTGCCGCTCGAGCGGTTGGTCAGATAGCGCACGGGGTCGAGATCTTCGCAGGTCGGGCCCGCGGTCAGGACCAGCCGCCGTCCCGCCAGCGTCTTCGGGGTCAGTGCATCGTGTACCGCGTCGAAGATGCGTTGCACGTCAGCCGGCCGCTCCCGGCTGGAGCGGCCCGAGCCGGGTGCGTCTTCCTGCGGGGATACGATGCGCACGCCGCGCTCCGCCAGCCGATGCACGTTTGCCTGTGTGGCCGGGTGCTCCCACAGGCGCGTCTCCATTGTCGGCGCGACGATGATCGGCGCCCGGAACGAGAGCAGTGCCGCGAGCAACGCCTCGTCCGCTATCCCTGCGGCCATGCGGGCAAGCAGGTTGCAGGTGGCCGGCGCGACGACCGCCGCGTCCGCGGCATACGCGTCCTCCATGCTCAACACGTCCGTGGCGGGCGCGCAGCCGCTGACGGCTTCGAACAGCAGGGGTGTGATGAAGGCCTGGGCCGAACGCGTGGGCGCACAGCGTACCCGCACTCCCGCCCCGCGCAGCAGGCGTACAAGCTCCAGGGCCTTGCAGCAGGCGACGCTGCCGCCGATACCGACGAGGATCTGCTTGTCCTGCAACGGGTTGATAGGATGGGCCTCCTGACACTCCGAAGCATACCGCCGCCTGCTGGCGGGTCACAAGACGAAACGCCGCCGGGCCTGCCCCAACGCAGCGGCTTCGACCGTGCCGGCATCGTTGTCCAGCGAGGCGTTGGGATGTCTCCCGAGCAGCGCCGGGTCAGGCTTCGACGATACCTGCTTTGGCTGATCAGCTCACCTGGATGTGAGCACCTGTGCTATGATGTTTCCGCAGTTGACGAAAAGCGGATAGATTCAACCGTTGCTCGGATAACGGCTTGCATGGGCATGCCTCTGAGGTCCGGGAGAATGCACACCATGTTGGAAGACGCTATGCCGCAATCCGGTTTGCCGGGCCGGCGGCCGCGGTACCGGAGCGTGTTCGCAGCGGACGCCCCGCGCCTCCGGTCGGCGCTCATTCTGCTTTTCATCCTGTTCATGACCCCACTGCTGATGGCGAAGCCATACTCATGGAACCAACCGCACGCGGACGTCCGGCCAACAGGAGATCTGGTCTGGGCGCCTGAGCCGTTCCAGTACCGCCCGGGCCGCTCCATCCGCTACATCGACTTCGAGAATGGTGATGACGCGCGCAACGGGGCAAGTCCCGAGGCGGCGTGGAAACACCATCCGTGGGACGCGAACGCCACCGCGAATGCCGCGACGCCGGGGGACGCCGACACGTACGTGTTCCGCGGCGGCATCACGTACCGCGGTGAACTGACCGTCCGGGGCTCGGGACAACCCGGCCGCCCGATCCGCCTGACCCGCGACCCCGTCTGGGGAACCGGCCCGGCCGTGCTCTGCGGCTCCGAACGGGTGAGCGGCTGGATGCGCGGCACCGACCGCCGCGATATCCCCGACCCAACGCGCGTCTGGCACGCCGACCTCGACTTCCTGCCGCGCAGCGTCTGGCTCGTCCACAAGGACGCAACCGTCGAACGCCTGCCCCTGGCGCGCGAACCGAACTGGCGCGTATCGAATCCCGACGATCTCCGCAGCGAGTGGTACGAGTTCGATAACCCCGAGCGTCACTATGACAACAAGGGCAAGGATCGGCAGGGCCGCGCGATACACCTGGCAACGGATACGAAGCATGTCAGGGACAGACCCCGCGTGTTCTTTGAAGATGCTCTGATCAGGCCCGAATTCGGCTGGGTCATGAGTACGCCGTTCCCCACCCGCGTGCTGACCGTCGACCTGCAACGGCATGCACTCGGCTTCTGTGGCTGGACCGGCGGCTTTCCCGGCTCAGGCACGTTTCACCGCTTCATGCGCTACTACCTCGAGGACAAGCCGCAGTACCTGGATGACGCGAACGGCGAATTCTGGTTTGACCGGCGCGGCAAGGGCGGCCGGTTGTACCTCCGGCTGCCGGGCGACGCCGATCCCAACGGCCTGCATATCGAGGTTGGCGCACGCCAGAACCTCGTCCGGGGAGACGGCGCGGCTCACCTGGAAATCTCAGGACTGACCTTCCGGTTCACGACCGCCCACTGGGCGCTGGACGCCGTCGCCTGGGACGTCTCCACGGTTCCGCTGACCTTGCGGCCGGAGATGAGCGCCGCCTGCGTCAATATCCGCGGCGATGCCACGGATATCCGCATCGCGAACTGCCGGTTCGAACACGTGCTCCGTGCGATCTCGATCCAGGGCGCGGGTCACGGCCAGTCGGTCGACCGCGTGCGGATCGAAGACAACGAAATCCGCTGCACGGACGAGTCGGCTGTGGTGGTGAGCGACGGTACGCCCTGGGGATATGCCGAACAGGCCGGGCGCCTCGGCGACGTATGCATTTACCGCAACCGGACGTTCCGGACGGGAATGCGCCCCGGGCGCTACAGCCGGGGCACCTGCATTGATGTCGGGTACCCGCGCCGCGTCGAGATCGCCGGGAACATCATCGCGCAGGCTTACGCCCAGGGGATCAACGTGAGGGGCGCCAAGAGCAGCCACGCGTGGGATGACGTGCCGTTCACGCGCATCCTGATCCACCACAACAGGGTCTGGCAATCGATGCTCAGTGCCAACGACTTCGGCGGCATCGAGACCTGGCAGGGCGGGCCGGCCTACGTTTATGACAACCTCAGCTACGATGCCCGCGGCCCGCAGTACTGGAAACTGAAGTTCACCGGCCAGTCGAGCGGATTCGGGCATGCCTACTACCTAGACGGTGCGTTCAAGAACTACCACTTCAACAACATCGCCTGGGGGCGATCGAACGATCCCACCACCCTCCTGGCCAATTGCGCGGCGTTTCAGGAGATCCACAGCTACCAGAACACCTTCTTTCACAACACCGTATACAACTTCTGCAACGGCTCCCGGCGCCAGGCGCCCCAGGCGGGTCGGAATAAGTACCTGGCCAACATCTGGCAGGACCTCAGCGAGCGGGCGCTCCGTCACGCCGACCCCGCGAATACCGAAGCCGCCGGTAACGAGGCGGACGCAGGGCCTCGCGCGGACGGTTTTGCCCTCGAATCGAATGCCTATGCCGGTAACGTCTTCCACGGGATCGAGCAGTTCGGCGTACTGGAGCCTTCGGGGCGCTGGTTGGCCACGCTGGACGATTTCCGCAACGTGCTGCGTCGTGCTGGTGCGCCGGCATCGGAGGTGGGCTCGGATTCCGAACGCCCCCCGTTGCGGCAGCCGGAGAAGGGAGACTTCCGCCCCGCGCCGGGTGCCGAGCTCGCCGGCCGCAGCCTGAAGGTCTTCGTCCCCTGGGCCCTCTGCGGCGTAGTGGCGGAGTGGCCGTTTCTGTCGCTGCCAGCCGACCCCGGCCGCATCATGGACGAGCATTGGTACATGACCGGGTACCACGTCGACCGCCAGACGTACCGCCGTTGTCCCATGTACCCGCTCGAGGGGGTGAACATCTCGGATGAAGACTACGTAAACGGTGAGTTGGAAGACTGGACCCGGGGCGCGGTGCGCTTCCGTCCGGAACGCGGGCAGTTCGCGCGGCTCGCGAACGCGCGCATCACGGCCCCCTACACGGTCCATGGCAGCCGGACCAGCGTGGGGGAACCTCGCTCTGAGCGGGACTACACCTTCGAGGGTGAGGCGCTGAGAAGTCCGCAGGTTTACATGGGCAACTTCCTCGTCGAGATGTTCTTCAGGACGGAGCGCGGGGCCTCGGGACTGCTGCTTTCGAAAACGAGGGACGGCGGCTACGCGTTGTACGTCGGCGCCGACGGCCGGGCACGCTTTGAAGTGGCCGGGACGGGCAGTGGCCGGCGTGCCGTTCTCCGGAGCGCCGGGGCTGTCGCCGACGGCCGCTGGCACCACCTGGTCGCCGAGGCGGATCGGGGCGGTAACCGGCTCACATTCTACCTGGACGGGAAGCTCGACACATCGGGCGCGGGTGTCGGGGCGGTCTCGCTGGCGAACGATGCCGATCTCTACGTTGCGGGCAGTCCGGCCGGCGACTTTCTTGCCGTGACGTTCGATTTCATCCGCATCGCGCAGGGCACCCTGGCCGATGCCGACACCACGATCGAGGAGCTGTACGCGTGGGAGTTCGACGGCCCGCACCTGCGCGACTTCGC
>JAFGIZ010000282.1 GCA_016929365.1 Lentisphaerota bacterium | reverse complement strand
TAGGCGGGATTGCGGCCTTCGATCTTGGCCAACACGCGGGCGGCGTTGCCGGCGATCTTGCGCAGCCGGACGAGGGGCGTTCGGCCGATGGCGAGGGAGTTGTCTTCGAACCAGTTCATGGTGTGCGTCCTTCGGGCGGGGGGTTCGGGTGGGCCGGGCGATACCCGGCGAGATCGAGGGCGGCGGAGGCGAAGCCGGCGTCGTGCGCGGCGGCAAGGATGCGTGCGCGAACGGCCGGTGCGGCGGCCTGCGCGATCGCGCCGGGCTCGAGCTCGAGGCGGACCCGGCTGCCGTGGCAGCGGGCGCGGCAGACGGCGAACCCCAGCGCATGGAGCGCGTGCTCGAATTGATCGACCGCCCGGAGCGCGGCGGGGGTCAGTCGGGCGCCGTGGGGAAAACGGGTGGCCAGGCAGGACTGGGCGGGCTGATCGGCGTTGGGCAGGCCGCGGGCGCGGGCGAGGGCCCGCACGGCCTGCTTGCCGAGTCCCGCGTCGCGCAGGGGGGTGAGGATGCCGTATTCGCGGGCGGCGCGGAGGCCGGGCCGGTCGGCTTCGCGGTCGTCGGCGTTGGTGCCGTCGGCGACGGCCTCGAGGCCGCGTGCGCGGGCCGCCTCGCGGATGCGCGCGTACATGAGGGATTTGCAGCGGTAGCAGCGGTCGGGCGGGTTGTCGGCAAAGCCGGGCAGGCCGAGCGGGTCGGCGGACACGCTGACGTGGGCGATGCCGAGTGCGGCGGCGAGGCGGGCTGCGGCCGCCCGTTCGCGCGGCGGGTGAAGCGGGGAGCAGACCGTGACGGCCAGGGCACGGTCCTGCAGCGTGTCGACGGCGACGGCGGCGAGGTAGGTGCTGTCGACGCCGCCCGAGAGCGCGACGGCGACGCCGCCGGTAGCGCGCAGGAGGCGGCGGACGGCGGCTTCGCCTTCCGCGGGAGCAGGAACATCGAATCTGTTTACATTCACGGGGATAGTCTATATGTATGGAGCGGCTCGAGGCAAACGTAAGCAGCGCCGTCGGGCCGGGGGAGGCAGGATGGACAGGGCCGGCGCGGACGGCAGAGACGGATCGGGCATCGGCGTGGTCGAGCCACGGACCCTCACGCTGGCGCTGCCGCCGGAGGGCTTGGCGCTCCAGCGCGGCGGCCGCCTGCCGCGCGTCGAGGTTGCCTACGAGACGTACGGGCGGCTTTCCGCGGAAAAGGACAACACCGTCTACATCTGCCATGCGTTGACGGGCGACGCGCACGTCGCGGGACGGCATGCCCCGGACGATGAGAAGCCCGGCTGGTGGGACGAAATGGTCGGGCCGGGCAAGGGCATTGACACCGACTACTACCACGTCGTGTGCGCCAATATTCTCGGCGGCTGCGGCGGAACAACCGGCCCGTCTTCAATCCATCCCGCCACGGGCCGTCCCTACGGCTCGGCGTTTCCGCCGGTTACGGTAACCGACATGGTGCGTGTCCAGAAGCTGTTCCTCGAACAGCTCGGCATTGCGCGGCTGGCGGCGGTTATCGGCGGTTCGCTGGGCGGCATGCAGGTGCTGGAATGGAGCCTGCGTTATCCGGACTGCGTGGACCGCTGCATTTGCATTGCGTCCGGGGCCTCGCTTTCGCCGCAGGCCCTGGCGTTCGACCTCGTGGCGCGCGACGCCATCATGTCGGATCCGGGGTGGGCGGGGGGCGATTATTACGGCCGGGACCGGCGGCCGGACTGGGGCCTGGCGCATGCGCGGCAGATCGGGCATATCACGTATCTGTCGCCCGAGATGATGCAGCGCAAATTCGGGCGCCGCAAGGAGACGCCGGAGACGGGTGACGGGCCGGCCCCGCACCGGTTCGAAATCGAGCGGTATTTGCGCTACCAGGGCCGCAAGCTGGTCGAGCGGTTCGACGCGAACGCCTACCTGGCGATTACGGATGCCATGGACCGCTACGACCTGGAGGAAGAGTTCGGAACGCTGGAGGCGGCGTTTGCGAGCGTGCGGGCGCGGTTCCTGGTTGTGGCGCTGAGTTCCGACTGGCTGTTTCCGCCCGGGCAGTCCATGGCGCTGGCCGAGGGCCTGCTGCGTGCGGGTAAGCGGGTGTCGTGCTGCAGGCTCCAGGCTCCGTACGGGCACGACGCGTTCCTGTTGGACGTGGAGCACCTCTCGGACGCCATCCGCGCGTTTCTGCCGTGGGTCGGCAGGCGGGGCGGCGGGCAGCCGCCCGCCGCGTCGGAGCGAACGGCGTTCGAGCGCATTGCGGCGATGGTCCCGCGGGGAGGGCGCGTGGTGGACCTGGGGTGCGGCAACGGCGATCTGTTGGCGCTGCTGGCCGAGCGGCGGGGCGCGACGGGGGTGGGTGTGGATATCGACCTCGACAACGTGATTGCCGTGCTGGACCGGGGACACGACGCGCTGCAAGGCGATATCGACGAGGGCCTGGCATGGCTTCCGGACGGGGCGTACGACTGCGCGGTGCTGAGCGAGACGTTGCCGGTCGTGCGCCGTCCGGACGCCGTGCTGCGGGAGATGCTGCGCATTGCGCGGGAGGGGGTCGTGAGTTTTGTGGATTTCGGCGCCTGGTCGTACCGCGTATCGATCGGGCTCCTGGGCCGGATACCGCGGGAGGGGCAGGAGACCGCCTTTCCGTTCACGCGTGCGGATTTCACGGACCTTTGCCGGCGGGAGGGGATACGCGTGCTGGACATGGTGCGGGCGGCCGGGGGCGGGTCGCGCCGCCGGGGCGCGGAACGCCTGATCGCCCGGATTGCGCGCGGGCGGGATTTCAGAGGGAACGATGCTTCGCCGCGACGGTCTCGGCGAGCGCCTCGAGCGCCTTGATATCGGCGGGACGGGGGTAGCCGCGGGCGAGGACGGGATCGAGAATGTCGACCTTGAGGTTCGGGATCAGCGCGGCGAGGCGCTCGACGGCCTTGCTGCTCCAGCCGTAGGACCCGATAACGCCGGCGAAGCGCAGCTTGGGGCGCAGGGCGTTGGCGAGGTGGGCGGCGTAGAACACGGCGGGATGCGGTCCGACGTGGACGGTGGGCGTGCCGACAATGAGGGTCGCGGCGTCCACCAGGGCGATGGCCAGCTTGCCGATGTCGGTCACGGCAAGGTCGAAGACATGGACCGTCACGTCCCGCGCCGCCAGGGCGCCCACGAGCACCTCCACCATCTTCCGGGTACTGCCGTGCATGCTGACGTACGGCAGCACCACCTCGTTCTTCACGGTTTCGGACACCCAGTCCCTGTAGGCGTCCAGGATGAAGGCCGGGCGGTCGTAGACCGGACCGTGGCTGGGTGCGATGAGCGCCACGTCGTGCGCCTCGACCTTGGCGAGGTTGCGCCGGATCGTCGGCCGGAAGGGCATCATGATTTCGGCGTAGTACCGCTTGGCCGCCTCGTAGACGCGTGCCTCGTCCCGGACGTAAAGATCGGTCGTGGCCAGGTGCGATCCGAAGAAATCGCAGGAAAAAAGGATACGGTCTTCCCGCAGGTAGGTGCACAGGGTTTCCGGCCAGTGCACCCAGGGCGTGTGGATGCATTCGAGGGTGGCGTCCCCGAGCGAGAGCGTTTCGCCGTCTTCCAGGGTCCTGATCCTGTCTTCGGGCAGGCAGAGCAGGTCGACCAGCATACCCTTGGCCTTCGGGGACGTGATCACGACGGCCTCGGGGTAGCGCTTGAGCACCGCGGGGATGGCGCCCGCGTGGTCCTGTTCGGCATGATGGGCCACGAGGTAGTCAATCTGCCCGACGCCGTCGAGCTGGGCGTCGAGCAGGTGCTGCATGGCCGGATCCGCCGTATCGAGGAGGGCCGTTTTTTCGCTGCCGCGCACGAGGTAGGCGTTATAGCTGGTGCCGTCCGGAAGGGGGATCAGGGAGTCAAACAGACGCCGGTTCCAGTGTATTGCGCCCATCCAGGAGACGCGGTCGTTGATCTTGCGCGCGTGCATGCGGTTCCTTTCTTACGGATTCAAAAGGCGTAATATACCATACCCGCTTGACACCGGCAAAGTGCGATTCCTATGCTCGCTGCCGTGAAAGGGCGACGGATCAAGGCGGTGCTGCGCGCGGAGTCGCTGGGGGGGATGACGCGCCAACGGCGGGAGGCGCTCCTGGCGCGGAGCCGGGGGCGCATGGCGGCGGTGCGGCCGCGCGTGGACGCGATTATCGAGGCCGTACGGCGGGGCGGGGACGCCGCGCTGCGGCGGTACACGAAGCAGTTTGACGGGGTCGCGTTGCCGGCGGAGCGCCTGGTGGTGAGCCCGGCGGAGCTGCGGCGGGCGCGGCGGGCGGTTGCGCGCAGGATGCCGGACCTGGATGCGGCGATGCGCACGGCGCTGGACTGCATTACGGCGTATCACACCGCCGAGCTGGAGGCCGTGCCGGGGGGCGCGTCGGGCTGGCGCCGGCGGACGACGGTGAAGCGCGGACCGGCGCGGGGCGCCGCGCTCACGATCGGACAGCTGCGCGTTCCGCTGGACCGGGTGGGGGCGTACGTGCCGGGGGGCAGGGCGGCGCTGATCTCGACGGCGCTGATGACCATTGTGCCGGCCCGGGTCGCGGGCGTGAAGGAGATCGTGGTGTGCAGTCCGCCCAGCCGGGACGGCGACATCGACCCGCGGATCCTGGCGGCGGCGGACCTGGCGGGGGCCACGGCCGTGATCCGGGCCGGCGGGGCGCAGGCCGTGGCGGCCCTGGCGTACGGGACGCCGTCCGTACCGCGTGTCAGTAAGATCGTGGGGCCGGGCAATATCTACGTCGCCGCGGCGAAGGCCGCCGTGGCGGCCCGCGGGGCGTGCGGGATTGACTTTCTGGCCGGGCCGAGCGAAGTGGTGATTGTCGCGGACGCCTCGGCGGACCCGGAGTGGGTGGCGCGGGATCTCGTGGCGCAGGCCGAGCATGACACGGATGCCTGTGCGGTTCTGGTCACGGACTCGCGGCGCCTGGCGCGGGACGTCGAGCGGCAGGTGGGCGCGGTTCTGGAGGCGGGCGGCGGTCCGCTGGCGGGGATCGCGGCGCAGGCGCTGGCGCGCTACGGCGCCATTATCACGGCGGACTCGCTGGACGCGGCCATGGACTTTGCCAACGCGTTTGCCCCGGAGCACCTGCAGTTGATGGTCAGGCAGCCGGCGCGGCTGCTGCGCCGCGTGCGCAACGCGGGTGCGGTTTTCGCGGGGGCGTACACGCCGGTTCCGCTGGGCGACTACCTGGGGCCCAACCACACGCTGCCCACGGCCGGCGCGGCGCGGTTCACGGCCGGCTTGAGCGTGGACATGTTTCTGAAAAAACCCGCGACCCTGCAGGTCTCGCGGAAGGCGGTCCGCATCCTGGCGCCCGTGGTCGCGGCCCTGGCGCGCGCGGAAGGGCTGACGGGCGAACACGTCGGCGCGGTGCGTGCGCGTGCGGCGGAGTCGTGAGGGGCGGCAGATGGACCTGGACGGGTTAACGGTTCACGGTGCGTTGGCGATGCTGGGGCGGGGGGCATGCAGCTCGGCGGATCTGGTCGAGGCGGTTCTGGCGGCGATCGCGGCGCGGGACGGGGCGCTGCACGCGTACCTGACGGTGGACGCGGAGAGCGCCCGGGCGCAGGCGCGGGCGGCGGACGCGGCGCGGGCGCGGGGGGCGCGGGGCAGGCTGCTGGGCGTGCCGCTGGCCGTCAAGGACGTGTTGAACGTGAAGGGGCAGCCCTGTACGTGTGCGTCGCGCATTCTGGAGGGCTACACCGCGGCGTATGACGCGACGGCCGTGGCGCGGCTCCGGGCGGAGGGAGCGGTGTTCCTGGGGCGCACCAACATGGACGAGTTCGCGATGGGC
>JAFGIZ010000281.1 GCA_016929365.1 Lentisphaerota bacterium | reverse complement strand
AGCTGATGTCTTATGGTGCCGACGGGATCTACATCAAGACCGCGTTCCAGCATTGTGCCGTCATGGACGGCCACGCGCATGACGTGCTGCGATTCGTCTACAACGACGTCGCGCTCGAGGAGTACGACCGCCGCTGGACCCGGCCGGAGGACGGGGCGTACGACGAGGACCGGCTGCGCGCCGTCTATGGCGACTTCTTCAGCGACTGGCTTCGCGAGGCCGGGGAGCTGGTCCGGTCGCTGGGCGGCAAGCTGATGGTGTCGGGCCGTCCACGTATGACGCTGGACAGCAACCGCTGGCCGGTGGACTGGGGGGCGTTGATTTCCGACCGGGCCATGGATGTGTTCCTGCTCGAGCCACGGCGCAATGGACCGTCTGCCGGGCTGCTGGAAAGTTATGAATCGGGCTTTGGCTATGTGCGCCGTTGCCGTGAAGCGGGTATAGCGCTGGGATTTGACATCTACATCAACATGCTCGGCTACACGGATCACATCAAGGATCTCGGCCCCTATCTCGTGAACGAGATCGAGACGGTGGCCAACTGGCCGGTGGATTTCGTCGGCGTCTACGAGGCCCTGCACTGCGATTTCAACGGCTGGGAAGCCTGCTGGCCGGCCCTGGCCGAAGGCCGCCGCCGCATGCGAGCCATCCCGGCCGGCCGCTATGAGCGTTTTGCCGTGAAGCCGCCTGCGGACATGGGACCCAACCTGGCGCTTGGGCTGGACGGCAGCGTTGCGACCCTGGAGCTCGGTGGTGCCACGCGCAGTGCACAAGGGCTGGTTAATGGCATCAAGAGTGACGATGGCGGCATTTCGTTTCAAGGGGGACCCGCAAGCATTACAGTGGAACTGCCGCGCGAAAGTGAGGTTGCTGCCGTACGCCTGTATCCGGGGCACGTCGCCTACTCGGTCTACCCCAGCGGCGAATGCGGTGTGCTCAGCTATCGGCTGGAGGGACGCCATCGGGATGACTGGTTCGCATTGATCCCGGCCGTGACGAATGCGCCTTCCGTGGCGGAGCTGGGCGCTCGGACGGCCTACGAGTTTGTGCTGCACCACGACATCGATCCTCCCCGCCGTCTGGATGCGGTGCGACTGACCGTGCTCGAAGGCAGCGACACGGGCCGGCGCGTGGGGCATGGAGACCGGGTGGTGGTCGGCGCCGATCAGCGCATGACCTATATCCGCGAAATCGAAGTGCTCGGGGTTCGCGAGGCGAAGGAATAGGCCATGAATCTGCGTGAACGTATCGAAGCGGTGTATCGCGGCGAGATGCCGGACGTCGTGCCGTACATGCTCGACCTGTCCCACTGGTTTTACCACAAGCATCGGGCGCCCTGGGACCTGAGCGTGGCGTACGAGAAACCGGAGACCGAGCTGATCGCCTGCCACAGGCAGGCCGGCGCCGGTTTCTACATGCCCAACCTGGCAACCTTCTACCGCGTGTCCTATCCGGCCTCCGTGCAGACCTCCATGGTCAAGAGCGCGGATGGTCAGTCCATCACATGGGGACTTGCAACCGCCTCGGGCCGGATCGAACGCACACGGATATGGGAAGAGGCGTCCTATTCCTGGGGTATCCGCGACTGGGGCATCCAAGCCGAACAGGGCCTCCGTGTGCTGGCCGAGGCGCTGGAGGACCGGACCTTCGCTTTCCTGCCCGATCACTACCGGGCCTGGATTGATACGATCGGCGACGACGGCGTCTGCTACGTCGGCACGGGCTACAGCGGCCTGGGTCAGCTGCTGAATTACTGGATGGGTATCGAGGGCACCATGTACGGCATGATGGACTGGCCGGAGACCATGCGCGACACGGTCGAGCGCATCAATGCCAACACGCTCAAGCTGATCGATGTGCTGGCCGCGTCGCCTGCGCAGTACATTGTGATGGGCGACAACTTTTCCTCCGACATCCAGCCGCCGCATCTATTCAATGCGTGGTCCCGCGACTTCTATACCGAGGCGGTGCGCCGCCTGCACGCGGCGGGCAAATACGTGGCCGTGCATATCGACGGGCGCCTGGGCGGGGCCATCCGGATGATCCGCGAAACCGGCGCCGATGCCGGCGATGCGATCACGCCCACCCCCATGGGCGACCTGACCCCCGCCCGGTGCCGCGACGAAGCGGGGCCCGACTTCATCCTGTCGGGCGGGGTCTCGCCGGACCTGTGGCTGCCCGAGGTGCCGCTGGGGGTCTTCGAGGCCAAGGTCCGCGAATGGCTGGCCCTGAAGTCACGCTCCCCCCGCCTCATCGCCAACGCCGGCGACCAGGTGCCCCCCGGCGCCGACGAGGACCGTATCCGCATTATGCGAGATATGGTGGACGGAGAGGGAAGATACTGATACCGTGTCGAACAAGCTGGACGCCGGCCTCCGGACGGCGTCGGCCGACGGAAGTAAACGCGTGACACATTAAACCAGGCCGAGGAAAACCACCGTGTCCCTATCCCTTCATGTCAGCGACTGGACCGTGATCACCGTGTACATCGGGGCGATCGTGGCCATGGGCTTCTGGTTCTCCCTCCGGGAAAAGAAAACCAGCGAGGACTTCCTGCTGGGCGGACGCAAAATGCCGTGGCTGGCGGTGGGCATCTCGTTCATGATGTCGCTGTTCAGCACCTACTCGCTGGTCATGGTGCCGGGCGAGATTTTCAACCACGGCGTATCGCTGTTCGTGATGGGCGCGTTGGTCTACCCGTTCATGCTGATGCTCGGTTTCTCGCTCTTCGTGAAGTTCTACTTCAAGCTGAAGTCCTTCACCCCGTTCGAGTACCTGGAGCGGAGGTACGACCGCAGCGTGCGCGTCCTGGTGAGCCTGATCTATCTGTGGACGCGCCTGCTCTACCTGGGCATGGTGCTCTACACCACCGCGCTCGTCTTCAAGGGGGGCGCCGGCTGGGCCCCCTGGCTGACAATCTCGGTGGTCGGCGTCATCGCCATCGTCTACACAGTGACAGGCGGCCTCAAGGCCGTCATCTGGACGGACGTCATCCAGTTCCTGATCCTGGCCGTCGGCATGATTTGGGCGGTGACTCTCTGCGCGCGCCTAGTGGACGGCGGCCTGCCGGGAATCCTCAGCTATTCCTTTGAACACGGCCGCGGCCCCTCTCTCTACACCAGGCCCGAGTTCTATACCATCAACCCCTACATGCGTCTGTGCTTCTGGTTCCTGCTCCTGGGACCGATCATGGAGTCTTTTTTCTACACCAGCGCGGACCAGATCTCGATCCAGCGCCTGCTCAGCACGAGTTCCTACCGCAACGCGCGGCGCGCCATCGTGGCGAACGCCTTCATGGTGATCCCATTCATGCTCATTCTCTGGATGATCGGCTTCTCGATCTTTTCCTACTACGGCCAGCATCCCGATCCGCGCGTGACCTCCGGCGACACCGCCTTCTTCACCTTCATCTCCACCAAGCTGCCTTCACCCTTGCCGGGCATCTTCTTCGCCGCCATGCTCGCCGCCGCCATGTCGACGCTGGACTCCGGCATGAACAGCCTCGCGGCCGTGTTCGTAAAGGAATTCTACGTGCCGGTCTTCAACAAGTCGGCCTCGGAGGCCAACCAGCTCGCCTCGTCTCGCTGGGCGACGGTCGTCGTCGGCCTCATTTTCATGGGGCTCGGACTGGTCATCGCCGTCAGCGCGGAGGCGCTGCGCCAGAGCGTGGTGGAGGCGGTGACGATCTTCAACGCCCTCCTGGTGGTGATGGTGCCCACGTACCTGCTGGGCGTGACCACCCGACGCGCAACCGCCACGCTTGTCTGGAGACTGGCTTTCCTGTCCTGGGGCCTCAACTTCGGAACCATCACGTGGTATACGGCCTCGCGCACGGGGACGACGGGCCCCATCCCGCTTTTGGCCCTCGTGCCCCCGCTCGCCGCCACGGCGGCGGTCTATGCCATCGGGCGGGTGCTGCGCCGTCGCCGCGGCTCGCGCTTCATCCGCATGGGTGCATTGCTGCCCTTCGGCTACACGCTCAGTGTCCTCGCATGGTACTGCGTCCCCCGCGCGACCGGCGGCGGAGCGCTGAGCTTCCAGTGGGCCGGAATCTTCGGCCTGCTGGCGTTCTTCGTCATCGGGTACGCGAGCGTGTGCTTCATGCCTGTCCAGGCAGCGGTCAAGACCCGCGGCCTTACCCTGTGGGATGCGGAAGGCGAAATCGACTGAGGGGTCAGCCGGCCGGGGCCGGGTTCGGCGCCAGCCCGGCCTGCTTGTAGGGTTCCCACAACGGCGGGACAAGCACCCGCTCGGGCAGCGCGGGCGCCGCGGCGTCAACCGCCTCCAGTATCCCACGGTCGAGCGGACCCGCCGCCGCTATGCGCAGATTTTCGCGCAGCTGCTCCGCCGTATCGACACCGGTCAGGACGTAACTCACTCCCGTGAGCGAGAGCACGTAACGCATGGCCAGTTCGGCCATGGAGAGGCCGAACCGGGCGGCCACGGCCTCCACGGCCCGCCGCGCGGGAATCGCGTCCCGCAGGAATTCCGGAATCCGCGCCTCGGGCATCAACAGAAGACCCTGGAGATACACACTGCGCACACACACCGTGACCCCGCGCCGGGCCGCCGCCGCCAGCATGCCGCTGCGCACGTGCCGCGGATCGAAAACGTTGCAGGGGATCTGCACCGCCTCGACGCGCGCGTCGGACACCCGGCGCCGCGCGGCCTCCCGATCCGCTCCCAGCGAAACCCCCGCGCGTTCGACCCAGCCCCGGCCGACGCACTCGCGCAGCGCGTCCATGTGCACGGCATCGGCCTCGCGGTGAAACAAGACAACGGCAATCCGCTCCAATCCCAGCGCGCGCCGGGAGTGTTCGACCGAGCGCCGAACGGCCCGCGCCGCTGTCTCCGGATCGGCCCGCTCGGCATCCGTCAGCCCCCGGATCTTGGTCGCCACCAGGACGTCGTCCGCCGCGCCCAGTTCGCGCAGGGCCCGCCCCAGCACGGCTTCGCTGTCGCCGTATACCGCCGCGGTGTCGAACGCGCGGATGCCGCCCTCGAGGGCCGCTGCGACAATCGCGAGCACCTGGCGGTATTCCGGCTTGCCGGCCGGATTGGCAATCCCGTAGTCCAGGCCGAACTGGACCGTGCCCAGCATCAGGCGTGACGCGGGGGTCGTCACTTGGCCGTGTACCCCCCGTCAACGGGTATGTTGGCGCCCGTGATGTAGGACGAGGCATCGGATGCGAGAAAGACGACAATCCCCATCAGGTCGGTGTCGCCGGCCAACCGCCCCAGGCAGGTGCGCTCGCTGTAGTTGCGCACGAACGCCTCCGGATGCCCCGGGTTCTTCAACCCCCCGGGATGCACGCAGTTTACCCGGATACCCCGCCGCCCGTAATAACTGGCCCAGAACCGCGTCAGGTTGACCATGCCGCCCTTGTGGAAGAAATAGTCCGGGTACCACCCGTCCATGTCCGTCCCCCGATAGTTCAACGGCTCCAGGCCGACCAGGCCCATGATCGAGCCGATGTTGATGATGGACCCACCGTCCGACAGAATCTCGCCCATGGCGCGCGTCAGGACCATGAGGCCCGTGGCATTGATGCGCATGCTTTCTTCGATGGCCGCCGCCGGGCTGGCGTAACCGTCCTTCAGCGGCCGCGCCACGGCGTTGTTCACCAGCACGTCCAGGCGCCCGCTGTCCGCCCGGACCGCGTCGCGCAGCGCCAGGCACGACGCCTCGTCGCCCTGGTCGAGCCGCAGCACGCGCACGTCATGGCCCCGCGCGCACGATTCGGCCGCGACAGCCTCCAGCGCGGCCGTGTGGCGGCTGGCCACGTAGGTCCGCGCCCCGGCCTCGGCCAAAGCGCGCACAATCTGCCGGCCGTAAAGCCCGGCGCCTCCGGTGACCAGGCCGACTTTTCCCGCCAGCGAAAACGTCTCGAGCACACTCACGTTTCGCGGCCTCCATAGTAGCCCACCGGCTGGTTCAGCGTCTCGATGCCCACGGCTGCCGCCGTCTCCCGGCAGTACGACCAGAGCCCGATTACGTCGGCACACACGCTGAGGAAGGTGTATCCCATGTCGACGAGGGTCTGCCGCTGAGCGGGCGCTCCCAGCGTGCCGGCGAACTTCCCGTACTTGCGGCAGGCGGCGGCGACGCGCTCGCGCGTCCGCACGATCTCCGGGTGATCCATCCGCCCCGGCGCGCCGATCGAATGACTGAAGTCGCCCGGACCGAAGAACAGCATGTCGTAGCCCGGCAGGTCGGCAATCGCGTCGAGCTCCTCCAGGGGCTCGGGGTCCTCGATCTGCAGAACGACAAAGCGCTCCCGGTTGGCCTGTTCGATGTAGTCGGTAAACGGAATCGCGCAGTACGCGCCGTCCGCGTTGCCCCCGTCCACCGCCCGGCGGCCTGCGGGGTGAAAACGCGTCATGCGCACAACCGCCTTCGCATCGTCGAGACTCATGACGTGCGGAACCATGATGCCGGCGGCATCCATCTCGAGCGGACGGATATAGTCGCTGTAACTGCCGCGCGGGACGCGGCACAGCAGGTCCACGTCGTACGCCTTGGCGGCGAGGACCTGGCTTTGAATCGCGCCCAGGTCGTTCGGCACGTGTTCCAGGCAGGTCCAGATGCAGTCGAACCCCGCCCGGGCCGGAATCTCGATGGCGCGGGGGTCCGCAAAATTCGCCTTATGGCAGTAGGCCACCCGCCCCGCCCTCAGCTTGGCCAGCACGCGGCTCGGTCTCATCTTCGGTGTCATGCGGTTGCTCCTTTACCAGGCCGTCCACCCTCCGTCGATATCCACCACGGTTCCGGTCATGTACGACGATGCCTCCGACAGCAGAAATACCACCACGCCGCCGATCTCCTCCCGGCGCCCCACGCGGCCCAGAGGCGCCTTCCCCTCCAGGCGCTGCACAAAACCGCGATCCTCCCTGACGGCCGGCGCGGGAAACGGACCCGGCGCCACGGCGTTCACCCGGATCCCGCGCGCGGCCCAGCACACCGCCAGGTAACGCGCCATCTGGATAACCCCCGCCTTGCCGACACCGTACTCAATCGGGTTCGGCCGCATGGGCGCTTCATACATCCGCGGATCCGGCGCCACCTTTCCGTACATCGAGGCAAACAACACCACGCTCCCCCCCCGCTCCATCAGCCCCGCCGCGCCCCGCACCAGGAGAAAGGTGCCGGTCAGGTTGATCCGGTTCGCCCGGTCGAATTCCTCGCCGGTGAGGTCGTCCACCGTCGCGCCCGGACGCGCCGTGCTGCACACGGCGCTGACCAGCCCGTCCAGCCGGCCGTGGTCGGCCCGGATCCGCTCCAGGGCCCCGGCAATGGACCCTTCGTCCGCGACATCGAGGGCCAAAGCCTGCACCCGATGCCCCGCCGCGCCCAGCTCCCCGGCCAGCGCCGCCGCGCGGTCCGCGGCGCGATCCGCCGCCACAACCGTCGCCCCCTGCGCCGCCAGGCGCGCACAGATCTCCCGGCCGAGGTATCCCGCCCCGCCCGCCACCATAACGATCCTTCCGTCGAGCTCGAACATCAGTCCGCCTCCCCCGGACGCACGACCGCGCCGCCCGCCTCCCGACTGCGAATACCGGCAATGACGAGATGGATCAACTCGACGGTTTCGTCGAACGCGAAGGGCCGCCGGCCCGTCCGCAGATAATCCACGAACGCCCGGAGCTGCGCCTTGAAGGCGAAAAAGCTGTCGGTGAATTTAACCGCGGCGGACCCCGCCGTCCCGCAAAGCTGCAGGCACCCGAAACCGCCGTACATGTCGGCCGAGGCAACCACGGTCACATCGGTCCCGCGGCGATGCGTCAGGTGCACCACGTTCCGCTCCGCCGTACCCGTATTGCGCACCGTCAGGAAACCCGGCCCCACGATCGGATACAAACCTTCCAGCGCGTGAATCCCGTATTTCTCCCAGCTCTTGGCCGTCGTCATGCATACGTGGCGCAACGCGCCCAGCTCGTGAGTCGACAGGCGGTACGGCATGAATTCCTTGGCGTATCGCATGCAGCTCGAACTCAGGATCGGCTTCCCGCCGGCCACCCATTCGCAAAACGTCGCCAGGTCCCCAGCATTGTCGGCCAGGGGTTTGTCCACGAAAACCGGCAGGCCCGCCTCGACAAACGGCCGCGCACGGTCGACGTGCTCGGCCCCGATGTCCGTGGCGATCAACACGGCGTCCACCTGCCCGATCACGTCCTCCGGCCGCGCGACGGGTTTGGGCACGTTCGCGCAGCGCGCCACGTGTTCGGCGGTGAACCCCCCGTCCCCCGTGCAGCAGACGTGCGTCACCGTCGCGCCGGCGATCCCGAACGCCTCCGGCGGCTCCTTGTTCAAATACTCCGGAATACCCGCATACGGACACTCCGCCGTCATCAGCGCCCGGTCATACCCGTTGAAAATGGCGCTCCAGGAATACGGATGCCCGTTGCCCGCGCTGCAGCCGAGCACGGCCAGGCGGATCGGGTCGCGGTCGCTTAATGCCGTATTCATATGCCCTTTGCTGTGTAAAACCGTAATATCCTACGCCCGCGCGCCGCTCCTGTCAAATGCGTCTCACCGGAGCGCCGACAGCGCCGTTGCGGCCATCCGCGCCGCACCGTCCAGCGGATCGGCGTCCGTGCGGGTCAACGCATGGCGCAGCCGCGCTTCCAGCATGCCCGTCCAGAGCGCCCTGCGGCTGCCGCCCCCCGCGGCCAGGTAGGTCGTGGCCGGCCGCTCCTCCGCCAGCAGGGCGACCAGCGCGGCCATGCGTTCGGTCAGCGTTTCGAGGATGGACCGCGCGAAATGCCCCGCCGTATGCGCCGTCGACACCCCCGTCCACGAGCCCGCGACCCCCTCCGCGTCGAGACGGAACCGCAGCCCGTCGCAGCCCGGCGGGGCCGCCGCCGCCGCCTCGAAAAAACGGTCATCGGTTTCACATCCCCCCAGGACCGGCTTCGCCCAGTTGATCAGGTTGCCGCCGCAGGTGTCGGCCGCCATGGCGTACCAGGTGCCGCCCGGGTACGGTCCGCCGGCCGTGCGCCGTTCGGCCGGCGGCGCGGGGGCCGGCGCGCGGTACGCCACCTGGCAGGTGCCCAGCGTTATGAGGAGCGCGTCCCGTTCGTGTACACCCGCGCCGTACGCGCCGGCCGTCTGGT
>JAFGIZ010000280.1 GCA_016929365.1 Lentisphaerota bacterium | reverse complement strand
ATCAGCGCTATCCCGACCAAACCGGCAAGGACGAGAACCTGTAGGCGTTTCTTCTTGTCTTCGGGCAGCTTCATTCGAACAGCCGGGGTAGATAGGCACATTGGAGGGTGAACGTACGGTCGGTCCTATCGGCGCCCGGGGCGGGGTCCGCCCCGAATTTCGCTACCGTGACGGTTTGGACCTTTCCGGTAAAAACCGGGATTTCCGTCAGCCGCCGGCGCAGGAGCTGGACGGATTGTTCGGCCGTGTCGCCCACGGAGCGGCCATCAAGGGCCATGGAGAAGAAGCGCGCCGGGCCTTCCTTGTCCAGCAGTTGGAGGCGCTGGTCCACGCGCAGGGCGCGCAGCTGGATTGTCGGCGGTACGGCGGTCATGAGGCCGCTGAGTTGACTGTGCCAGGCAATACGGGAGTTCGTCCAGCCTGCCAGCTCGGCGACGATATTCCGGTTGACGGCCAGTTCGCTGCGCAAGGCGGAGGCTTCGGCCCGCCGGGGCTTGGCGGCCTCCCACTCGCGTTCCAGGAGCGCCAGCTCACTGCTGATGCGGGTGGTGTTGATTATGAAGACCGCAATCAACAGGATCACGATTGCGGGTACAGCGAACCATGCGATGCGGATCAGCGATTTGAGATTGATCAGGCTGGCGCTGCGCCGCTCGTCAGGTTCCATAAGATCCACACGCAGGTTCATGCTTCGCGTGCCTCCTCTAGGGTGGCCAGGCAGGCTCCGGCGGCCGCCGCGTAGCGCCACGGGGCGCTTTTGACCTCGTCGGTAAGGGCACCGGGGGCCGTAGCGTGGCCGTCGAACGGATCGAGCACGGCGGTTTCGATGTCCAGGGTGCTGCGCAGCTCGTTCATTGCGTCGCGAGACTGCGCGATGCCGCCGCACAGGATGAGCCGTTCAATGCGGCAATTTTCGCGTCGTTCAATAAAATCCCGTGAGAGAATCAACTGTTTGAGGAGGGGGGCCATCACGCCCGTCACGGGGCGTGACACGTCGAATGACTTGTCAGCCAGAACGTGGGTTGCCGTTTCGCGGTCGACGCCGAGGGAGGCGCCGATCTTGTCGAGCAGTTCATGCATTCCGGTATCCAGCCGGCGGACGAGGCTGAGGGAGCCGCGGTTAATAATCGCGAAAGTGGAAACAGACGCCCCGAAGTCGAGGACCCCGACGGGATCTTCCGTTCCTCCGGCCGGGGTGTGCAGGAATGCCGTCATGGCGGCCAGGCCTGAAATTTCGAGAGAGAAGGGAACGGGTTGTCCGCCGGGGAACAGGCCGACGGCGCGGCGGGCGTCGGCTTGGGGCGCCGCGACGGCCAGCACACGGGACTCGGTCTTGGTTGTGCCCTGGGTTACGATGCGGTAGGAGACCCGGTACGCGGCCTCATCCTGCAAGGCGAGGCTGGCAAAAATGCGGTCGGCCTGGTTCTCGTCAAAATGACCTGGAAAGGTCAGGAGCTTGATCACGGCGTCGGATGCCGTTACGGCAAGCGAGGCATGCCGTGCGCGCAAGAGGGGCGGCACGTCAAGAGGGCCGTCGGTCGTGTTGCCGGGTGCGGATGGCGCCGCGGTGGGCAGGAGTCCGGCGCCCGTGACGGTGATTGTATTGGATCCGCCGCTCATGCGGACGAGCTTGATGTTGCTGGCGCCGATATCGACGCCGAGGACGTCAGTCGGCCCCCGCTTGAGCTTGCGAAAGATATGGAGCGGAAACTTCATGGGGGCGAGTGACACCTTCCCGTTGAACTCTAGGCGGGACGGGATGCTCTGGCAACAGGAAAAAGAGGAGAGGTACGGGAATGTCACCCGTCGCTAATGCCCGCGGCAAGCGGCACGGGTTTCTGAGGGGCATCCAGGGGGGTTAATTAAAGGCGCGATAGATATTGTCGTTGTCGTAGACGTTGCGGCCGATGCCGTTAGGCCCGAACGATCCGATGACGGAATGATATGCGCCGTCGAACCAGTAATCGGGATCGAAGAAGTAGCGATTGCCCCAGGGGTCCCGGGACAGGTTATTGAGGTAAGGCCCGCGCCAATTGGGGAAATTTCCATTTGTTTTGAGAAGGCCCGCGGACGGTGCGGCGAGGTCCATCGTTTCGACGTCCCCTATCGTATTACGGGGGATGGCCCCCGGGAATCGGCCTGTATCCTGGGCCAACTGATGAATCGCGGCGTGCAGCATCTCCACATCCGCGCGTGCCTTTTCCAGACGGGCGTCGGCCCGGCTTTTCGCAAAATACACAGAGGCAATCGCGCTCAGCATGCCGACAATCCCCACAACAACCATGATTTCGAGCAGCGTGAATCCGGCATGGCGCCGCATAGCCGCAACCGGCACTGATGGATATGGGTTGATCATGACGCGTCTCCAGCATCCTTTCGAGCAACCCGTGTGCCAAGCACAAAAAGGTGAAGCGTTGCATAATTGAGCGCGCCGGGCGTCTCACAAATGAGAAAAACAGGGTGTTTGGTGCCTCGGCTGTGCTGTAGAGGGCATTGGCACAGGGGGTGCTTACCTAAATGTGCAAAGGCTTAATGTGTGAACGAGACGAGTGGACTATGAATCGGATCAAGGGGCGGAACGGGCGTGCAGGGCTGACGTTGGTCGAGGTGATGGTCTCGATCATGATTTTTGCGATCTGTATAGGCGGGATCTGCTGGATGATGGTGATGAGCAAACAGTTGAGCGATCGCGCGCGGGATCATTACCTGGCGGCGAACCTGGCGAAGAACCGGATCGAGCGGGGGCGCACGCTGGAGTTCGACTCCCTGGATCAATTCGAGATGGACGAGGTGGTGGTGGACGCGGAGGGGCGTCCCGACGGGAACGGGTTCTTTCGCCTGACGACGACGGTCTCCAACGTCAATGCGACGTTGAAGGAAATTGTGGTGGAAGTGGACATCCGGGACCGTAAGACCTGGGGGTTCGAGGGCGAACGCGAGGAAGCCCGGACGCTGTATGCGGATTTTGCGGAGATCGAGGAATGACGCGGGCGAAAACAGGCAGCCGGGCCGGATTTACCCTGGTGGAGATCAGCATTGCCACCGCGGTGTTGGTTCTGGCGCTGGCGATGACGATGGGCGGCATGGCCTATGCCCTGCGCAGCTCCCGGCAGGCGGACGCCCAGAACGAGCTGGATATCGATCTGCAAGTGGCCATGGAGCGGATCAAGTACGACCTGCGTCTCTCGTCCCTGAACGAGATGTTTTTCTATCCCGCCGGTGCGGGCCCGTACGAGGCCATCAGTTTTCCCATGGCGCGGGACGACGACGGGGACGGAGCGATAGACCTCGACGGCGCCGGCAATATTATATGGGACCGTACGATGGTCTACCATGTCTGGAGCAGCGTTCCCAATCAGTTGCGCCTGACCGTGTTCGATCCGCGGGACAATACCTTGAGCGATGCGGAACGGCAGGAACAGATCAACAGCGTGGTGACGACCGGAAACGGGGAAAGTACGCATAACGCGGCCCATGCCGATACGCTGGTGGTTTTTGAGAACCTGGTGGATCTGGAAATCACGCCTGAGGGGTCAACTTTCGACGGGTACGGATCGGAGTTGCAGCGCGAGTTGAACGTTACCCTGGGATCGATCCTGCTGGACGGCGGATCGCACACGTTCACGTTCACGGTCGAAGGCCAAAACCCTTCGAGCAGTGGTTACAAGGCGGGGGTAGATTCGCTTTACATGTCGCCGAGTTACAGCATACGCGAGGGCGAAGCGCAGCTTCCGGCCACGGCATACACCGGCCCGCTGCCGGTGCGGCAGTACATGGCGGGCGGTTCGTGGGGCGGAAACTTCCAGCTGCTGTTCAATGCCTGGGAGGAAGGCCAGTCCTTTACGTTGACGCTGGACAACGACTGCTGGGAGGAAACCAATTTCCGCGCCGGCGGGGACCTATACGAGGACACCACGGTGGCGTTCGACACGATGCTCAATCCGGACGATTACGTGGTGATGCTGCAGGGGCTGGGATACGGCTGGAATGCGTACGAGCAGACCGGTGACACGAACGGCGTGGCCGGCGGGGGCGACGCCTTCACCAATTGTGCCATTCGCGTTCTGGTGCGGGGCGAAGAGATGTTGTACGGCAACTGGATCGAGTACAACGGGAGCCGATGCTGGGTCAAATTGAAGGGCGGCGGCGGCAGCGGCGCCGGCCTGGATGTCGAAGCGGTCTATATCGCGGAGTGCAGCGACACGGAAAACGCCGACATGGACGCCGTGCCGGGCACGGGCATGCAGCTTATGTTCGGCGCAAGCGAGGGGTGTTCGTTGGATTCGGGTGTTGAGGCCTTTACGAGCCTGGGGAGCTTCGGTATCGAGAAGCGAAAGAGTTACCTCGTGACGCTGCTCGTCGCCGGGACGCCGGGCCGCGGAAATCCCTGGCGCTGGGACGAGCGCCAGCCGTCGACGGCGAGGGGGTGTTACATCATACCCGCGTCAAGCAACCCCCAGAAGGCGGATGCCGCGGCCGCAACGTGGAGCACGCGGGGGGACGTGATGGGCAGCAATTGCGTGCTGGGCGTGACGGCTATTTACATGACGTATCCCCAGCGCGGGACGTATACGTCCCAGATTTTCGACACGCATCTGGCTGCGCCGAATTATACGACGATCGACTGGGACGATACGGTGCCGAGCGGGGGCGCGTTGTACATGAAGGTGCGTACGGGAACCAGCAATGACCTGTCGGACGCGGCGGCCTGGACGAACATTGCGGCGATGGTCTCGCCGGGATCCATCAATCCCGGCGACCAACGTTATGTTCAGTTCCAGGCGGAGCTGCATGCGGGGAGCTACGACCTGTCGACGCCCAAGCTCGAAGACGTCACGATTGCCTGGGACGGCGAGCCGCGCGTGGTGGAGGTTGGCGGCACGTTTACGCGCGGCCCGGATTACGGCATCTTCAGCCTGGATGTGGACGGGCGGGAGCTCAAGGCGGGCGTGAACGTGGCGATGACGATTTACAAGGACGTGCTCGGGCTCGGCGGAACGCACCGGATAACGTCCAGTATGCGTTCGGAGGTGCGGCCCCGGAACAACGAGCGTTGACAAACGGGCTCATGACCATGGAAACGGGAGGAACGTGATGAACAGGATAGGGATAAGAGCGGACGAACGGACGGGGGCCGCGCTGGTGACGACGTTGGCGATTGCTTTTTCGCTGTGCGCCGTTGTCGGCGTGATGGTCTCGGCCGGATTCCACGTCAGTAAAATGGCCAACAAGCTGGGCGACCGGCTGCGCGCGCAGTCGATTGCCGAGGCCGGCGCGTGTCATGCGTACAGCGTGCTCGCGACCAACTTCGACGCGCGCGACAGCGACGCGGCGTTTCCGTCGACGTCGTTTGCGGGCGGGACCTACGACGCGACCGTGGCCGCGGTCGGATCCGACCAGGCCGTGATCACGTCGGACGGAATCTATAACGGCGTCACGGAGACCGTGATGCTCGACGTCAAGCGGTTCGGCGGCGGCGGGAGCAGCGGGCCGGCGGGCGCGTTCCAGTATGCGATCGTGTCGGGGGACGACATGACGTTTACGGGTACCAGCCCGATTAATGTCGGCGGCGGCGCCGTGCATGCGGGCGGCAATTTCAAAATGACGGGATCGTGCAGCCTGATCGGCAACCTGGAATCGTGCGTCGAGATCTGGACGACGGGCACGACGGTACTGGACGGCGACACGTGGGCGCCGGACTACAAGGGCAAGAGCCCCGGAAACGTGTCGGGTACCGCTCACACGTCCGCCGTGGACCCGGTGTCCATACCGGAGATCGATCTGACACCGTACTATAACTGGGCGCTCGCGCACGGGGAAGTATACAACGGCAACCAGCACTTTTCCAGTGGCGATGTGTCTCCCAACGGCGGTGTCATGTGGGTAAACGGCAACCTCAAGATCAGTACCTCCGGCACGATGACGGGCTGTTTTATTGCCACCGGCGACATCAAGGTCAGTGGCAGCGGCGACCAGGTCAAGGTTAACGATTTCCCGGCATTCGTGAGCCGGGACGGCGATATCGATATCAGCGGCAGCGGGGACTATCACGGTTTGATCTACGCCAAGACCGGCGATTTCGACAAGAGCGGGTCGGGCGAGGTCATCGGTTCGATTGTCTGCGCGGGTGAGTTCGACAAGAGCGGCAGCTGGTCGCTGATGACATACGAGGACAGCACGCCGATTCCGCCGGGCGCGTCCGGCGGCGAGGTCACGGTGGGCGTCACGGCCTGGCAGCGATAAGGGGGACTTTACAGGCCAAGATGCCGATAGTAAGATTGTCCTTGGCGATGAAAAAAGACGCGTTGTCAAGGACGATGCGGATAGACCTGATCCCGGCGGCGCCGAGCGAGCCGGTGTCGGGTAAGAAGCAGCGGGTGGTTGTGGCAAAGGCCCCGGGGGGCCGGCGGCCGCACCCGGATGCGCGCGAAACGGCTGAAGACAGCCCCTACCGGCGGCTGCTGCAGGGCGTTTACGACGCCGCGGTGGTCACGGACCTGGAAGGCCGTGTAACGGACGTCAACGTGCGCGCGATCGAGTTTCTGCAGTACGGGCGCGCCGAGCTGCTGAACCTTTCGATCTTCGACATCATCTCGGGGGCGGACCCCTCCCTGATCGAGACGCTCTGGAAGAATCTCAAGAAAGAGCGTTTTACGCTGATCCAGGCCTACTGCGTCCGCAAGGACGGCACGATGTTTCCGGCCGAAATCGCGGTCAACAAGATCCGCCTGCAGGCCATGCACCTGTGTTTCTTTATCCGCGACATCACGCTGCGCCGGCAGGCGGAGGAAATGCTGCGCATTGAGCACAGCGCGATCCAGAACGCGGGGAACGGCATCGCCGTGGCGGACCTGGAGGCCAGGCTGGAGTACGTGAACCCCGCCGTGGGGGCGATGTGGGGTTATGAGGACATCGAAACGCTGCTGGGAAAGGACGTTCGCGAACTGCTGGCCGACAGGGCTGCCGCGAACCGGATGCTCGACGCGTTGCTGCGCGACGGGGCGTCCTGGTCCGGGGAGATAACGGCGCGCGGGCGTGACGGAAAGACGTTCGACGTCCAGGTCTCGGCGGCCTGCAACCGGAACGCAGATGGAGAACTGGACGGCCTCGTGCTTTCGTTCCAGGACGTCAGCGACCGTAAGCGCGCCGCGGCGGCGGAGCGGGAATCGGAGCGGCGGCGCGTCATGCTCGAGAGCCTGGGTGCGGCCTGCCATCACCTGGGCCAGCCGGCGACGATCCTGATGGGCAACATGGGGATGATCAAAAAGCGCGCGCCGGCCGGCGACACGGCGCTGCAGGAGCTGGTGGGATCGAGCCTGGAGGCATCGCGGGAGCTCGGCCGGATTCTGCACAAGCTCAACGCGGTTAACGAATACAAAACGACGCAGTACCTCGCCTCGGAAGAAGGGGACGAAGGGGAAGAACACCGGATCCTGGAAATCTAGGGGAGAGGCCGGATATCCGGGGCCGGGCGGGGGCAGGCGGGGACGGCAGTCGATACGGACGCGTCGCGCGACGTGCCGGGATCGGGGCGGAGAAATGGTGCGTGGGGCGGGCGAAGGGCGGCAGGGATACCGGTTCGGCACGTTCAAGGGCGTGTTTACGCCGAGCATTCTGACCATCCTGGGCGTGGTCATGTACCTGCGGGTGGGATGGGTGCTGGGCAACGTCGGACTGCCCGCGACGCTGTTGATCGTGACAATGTCCAGCGCGATCACCTTCCTGACGGGGCTCGCCATATCCGCGCTGGCGACGAACATGAAAGTGGGCGGCGGCGGCGCATATTTCATTATTTCCCGTTCGCTCGGCGTAGAGGCGGGGGCGGCGATCGGCGTGCCTCTGTTTTTTGCGCAGGCCTTGAGCGTGGCGTTTTATACGATCGGATTTTCCGAGGCGTTTACGGCGGTGTGGCCCGTGCTGACCATAAGACAGACCGCGACGATCACGCTCGTGGTGCTGGCCCTGTTGACCACGGTTTCGGCGGACATTGCGCTGCGCACGCAGTTCGTGATCCTCGCGCTGGTCGCGGCCTCGCTGGTCTCGTTCTTCGCCGGGGGGGCGCCGACCGGGATCGTACCGCCGGAGCCGGCCCTGATTCCCGGGAAACAGGGGTTCTGGCCCGTGTTCGCCGTGTTCTTCCCGGCCGTGACGGGCATTCTGGCGGGCGTGACGATGTCGGGCGATCTGAAAAACCCGGCTCGCGCGCTGCCGCTGGGGACGCTGAGCGCGGTCGTGACGGGGTATGCCGTTTACATGGCGATTCCCTGCTTTCTGGCGGCGGTGGTGACGGACAGCGGCGTCCTGTTGACCCATACGTTTATCGTGCGGGCGGTGGCGCGCTGGGGCCTGCTGATCGTGGCGGGCGTATGGGCCGCGGCCCTGTCCAGCGCCGTGGGCT
>JAFGIZ010000279.1 GCA_016929365.1 Lentisphaerota bacterium | reverse complement strand
GATTGGGGTGCACTTCGATCATGAGGCCGTCCGCGCCCGCCGCCAGCGCGGCCAGGGCCATGTCTTCCACGTACTGCCAGTGGCCGGTCCCGTGGCTGGGGTCCACGATCACAGGCAGATGCGTTTCGCGCTTCAGCACCGACACCGCGCTGAGATCCAGGGTGTTTCGTGTCTGCGTTTCGAACGTCCGGATGCCGCGCTCGCAGAGGATAACCTGCATGTTGCCCTGCGACAGGATGTACTCCGCGGCCATCAGCCATTCGCGAATCGTGCTCGCCAGCCCCCGTTTGAGCAGCACGGGTTTGCGCACCTCGCCGACGGCCCTGAGTAAATCGTAGTTTTGCATGTTCCGCGTGCCAATCTGCACCACGTCGGCATATTCGGCTACGAGGCCCACAGCGTTCTCTTTCATGACCTCCGTCACGATCGGCAATCCGGTCCGCCGCCGGGCCTCCGCCAGCATCTCCAGGCCGGCTTTTTCCAGGCCCTGGAAGCTGTAGGGCGAACTGCGCGGTTTGTAGGCGCCCCCCCGGAGCAGTGTCGCGCCCGCGCGTTTGACGGCCTCCGCGGTTTCACAGATCTGTTCCTTGCTTTCCACGGAACAGGGTCCCGCGATAACCGGAACCCGCGGTCCCCCGAAGGTTGCCTGCCCGCCCACGTCGACCTGCGTCTTCTCCTTGTGCAATTCGACGCCGGCCAGCTTGTAGGGGCGCAGGATCGGAATCACGCGTTCCACGCCGGGCGAGGTCTCGAGCACCTGCAGCCGGGCCTTGCCGCGTTCGTCGCCGATGGCCCCGATCACCGTCCGTTCCACGCCGTAAATCGGGTGGGGCTTGTAGCCCATCTGCCGGATTTCTTTTTCGACGTCCTCGATTTCCCGCCGGGACGCTCCGTTCTGCATTACCACCAGCATACGTTTTTACTCCGTCTCGTTAGCGGACATCAGCCGCGGCCCGCCGCCGTCCTCACGCAGGGGCACGTCGCGCTTGTCCTGCAATTCATGAGCATGGCATACTGGCCCTTGGCATCTCAAGAATCAAGTCCCCTCTTGTGTTGGGCGGCGTTTCGTATGCGGCATGTCCTGTTAACCGGAGCCACCGGCTGTCTCGGCTGGAATTTCTGCCGCGTCGCGCAAGACCGGGTACGGGTTACGGCCGCCGTGCACCGGCATGCCCCGGACCGCCCCGGCATCCGGAACCGGCACATCGAGCTTGCCAGCCCCGAACGCTTCGGGGCCCTCCTCGACAGCGTCCGCCCCGATGCCGTAATCCATGCCGCCGCGCTTGCGCAGCCCAATGCCTGCGAACGCGACCCCGCCGCCTCTTTCCGGATCAACGTAGAAGCCAGCGCCGCGCTGGCCCGCGAGTGCGCCGCCCGCGACCTGGCGTTTCTTTTGACCTCCACCGATCTCGTCTTTGACGGAGAGCAGGCCCCGTACCGCGAAGAGGCCGTACCCGCCCCGCTGCAGGTGTACGGCCGGCACAAGGCCGAAGCCGAACGGCGCGTGCTTGACGCGCATCCCGGGGCCGCAATCTGCCGCCTGCCGCTGCTGTTCGGCGATCCGGGACCGTACGCCGGCAATTTTCTGACCGAGTGGCTCGGCGCCCTGGAGACGGGACGCGTCCTGAACTGCTTCACCGACGAGTTTCGTACGGCCGTCAGCGCCCCGGCCGCGGCCGAGGGGCTTCTGCTCGTCCTGGAGCGGGGGGTCGGCGGCATCCTGCACCTGGGCGGACGCGAACGCCTTTCGCGCCATGCTTTCGCCCTGCGCCTGGCACATGCCCTCGGCTGCGCGACGGCGGCGATCCGGCCCTGCCGCCGGGCGGATCTGCCCATGCCCGCGCTCCGCCCGCGCGATCTTTCGCTGGACAGCCGCCGCGCCTTCGCGCTCGGCTACGACCCCCCGCCACCGGAAACCGAGTTCCGCCGGCTGCGCCCCGGCCTGCGTTCCGGCTGAGCGTTTTCCCTGCTTGCCAGGCACGGCCCGCATGCCCTAGCATGCAGCGGAATCGCAAACCTGAAAGGAGAAAGCAGCCATGCCCTCGATCGACTTCGGCGGAGTGAAAGAACATGTCGTGACGCGCCGTGAATTTCCCATGAGCAAGGCCCGCAAGGTACTGAAACACGAGACGATTGCCGTTATCGGTTACGGCGTCCAGGGTCCCGCCCAGGCGCTCAACCTGAGCGACAACGGGTTCAAGGTCATCATCGGACAGGCCAAGCGCTTCAAGAGCGATTGGGACCGGGCTCGGCGGGACGGCTGGGTGCCGGGAAAAACCCTTTTTGACATCGATGAAGCCGCCGCCCGCGGCACCGTCATTCAAATGCTGGTGACCGACGCGGCCCAGCGCGTCATCTGGCCGACGATCAAGAAAGCGCTGAATCCCGGCGACGCGCTGTATTTTTCGCACGGGTTCTCCATCGTCTACAAGGACCAGACCGGCGTTGTTCCCCCGGACGACGTGGACGTGATCCTGGTCGCTCCGAAAGGTTCCGGAACGTCCGTGCGCCGGAACTTCCTGTCCGGCGCCGGCATCAACTCCAGTTACGCGGTGGAGCAGGACGCCACCGGCCGCGCCGAAGCGCGCTGCCTGGCGCTCGGGATCGGCATCGGGTCGGGCTACCTGTTCCCCACCACGTTCCAACACGAAGTCTACAGCGATCTGACGGGAGAACGCGGCGTCCTGATGGGAGCGCTTGCCGGAATCATGGAGGCCCAATACCAGGTGCTCCGCCGCCACGGCCACTCGCCCAGCGAAGCGTTCAACGAGACCGTCGAAGAGCTGACACAGAGCCTCATCCGGCTGGTAGACGAGAACGGCATGGACTGGATGTTCTCCAATTGCTCGGCCACCGCCCAGCGCGGGGCGCTGGATTGGAAGTCCCGCTTCAAGAAAGCCGTCCTGCCCGTCTTCAGCGAGCTGTACCGGTCCGTCACATCAGGGAAGGAAACCGCGCGCGTGATCCGCGCCTGCGGGGCCAGGGACTACAAGCAGCGTCTCGACAAGGAGCTCGCCAGGATGGGCCAATCCGAAATGTGGCAGGCGGGCAGCGCCGTGCGCGCCCTCCGGCCCAGGACCAAGGGCCGCGCCATAACCCGGAAGACGCGCGGCGTCGGCGGCCGGAAATCGAACTGAGGCCTTTTCCCCGCTACCCGTCCAGCGGCATGGGATTGCAGAGGTTGCGGTCGGAATCCGCAACCCGGCCGCAGTTGAAGCAGATAAACTTCGGCGTTTTGACAAGCTGCCGGATTTCGTCAAATTTCCCTTTGCTGACCAGTACACACAAATGACCCTGGTGATCGCCTTTACACACGTGCTCTTTTTCCATCATGTTCTCCTTGTTGTCAGCGACGGCGCCGACCACCCTCTTTATCCCGTCTCGGGCCCCCTGCTTCCAAACGCATAGCCTGCCGGCTTGATCCGTTTCGTCTCCAGCTCGTGCAGCACGGGCGTGAAAATCTCCCACGCCGCTTCCAGTTCGTCGCTGCGTATAAACAACCCCTTTTCCCCGCGGAACACATCCAGCAACAGGTCCTCGTAAGCGTCCGGAATCGGTTCGCTAAACGCCGCCTTGTACTCGAGGTCCAGATCGCGGGCGGCGAGCTGCATCCCGACCCCGGGCACTTTGTTCACGATCCGGAGCGTAATGGCCTCGTCCGGCTGAACCCGGATCACCATCTCGTTGGCGGCCGTCACGGAAGCCGCAAACGGCGGCGCGGCCTGCGTAAACAGGTTGCCCGGCACGTCTTTGAAACGCACACGGATTTCGTTGACCCGTTCGTCCAGCGCCTTGCCCGCGCGTATGCGGAAAGGCACGCCGTCCCAGCGCCGGTTGCGGATGCGCAGCGTCGCCGCCGCGAAGGTCGGGGTCAGCGAATCGTCCGCGACCGCGTCTTCCTCCGTATAGCCGCGAATCCGCCGCCCGTTGCGTTCCGTGCCCGTGTATTGCCCCACGACCACATCCGCGGCGGTCAGCGGCGGAATGTTGCGCAGGACCTGCACTTTCTCGTCGCGGATATGCTTGCTGTCAAGCCGGCCGGGCGGCTCCATGGCCGCCAGGGCCAGGATCTGGAGCAGGTGATTTTGCATCACGTCCCGGATAATGCCGTAATCGTCGAAATAGCCCCGTTTCTCGATCCCCATGTCTTCTTTCCACTCGATAGCGACGCTCGCGATGTAGTTCCGGTTCCAGACCGGTTCGAACACGAGATTGGCAAAACGCAGAACCAGCATGTTCTGGATGACTTCCTTGCCCAGGTAATGGTCGATCCGGTAGGTCTGCGCTTCCGTAAAGACCTTCGCCATTTCCCGGGTCAGACGGGCCGATGAGGCAGAGTCGCGTCCGAAGGGCTTCTCGAGCACCACCCGGGACCAGGGCTCGCCCAGTCCGCATTGCACCATCCCCGCGCCGCCCAGCGCGTGCGCGGTGGCCAGGAATAGGGACGGCGGAATGGCCAGGTAATACAACCGGTTGGCCGCCTCGCCCGCGCCCTCTACCTCCTTCATGGCCTGGTACAGATCGAGAAACGCATCGCTGGATCCGTACTCGCCACGGATGTACCAGCAACGCTGCAGGAACTCCGAAACCCGCTGTCCGCATGACTCCTGCGGCGTGTAACGGCAGGTCAACCGTTCCGCGACGTGCTCGCGAAACCCCTCATGCGTATACGCCGACCTCGCGAACCCGAAAACGGCAAACCGCTCCGGCAGATATCCCTGCGCATACAAGCCGAAAAGCGCCGGATACAGTTTGCGGTGCGCCAGGTCTCCCGAGGCGCCGATCACCACGATACTGAGGGGCCGGTCCATGTACGCCTTCATAGCTTCGTAGGATACGGGGTTCGGCCCGGGGAATCAATCCTACAGCACCGCGAGGATCGCGGCCATCACCAGAAACAGGGCGCCCAGGAGCATTTTGCTCACGGCCACATTCCGGCGGCTCCAGGCCAGCAGCTGCTCCGTGCGCAGGCCCTGCGACGTCAACAGCAGCACCGTGACCAGGGGCAGTATGAACATCACGTTGTACAGCAGCAGATAACCCGCCGCCTCTCCGGGCGCTTTACCGTGTTTCACCAGCAGGGCCAGCGTCGGCACGTACACCTGCCCGGTACAGACGCTCTCCAGCGCGGTCACGGCGGCACCCGCCGCCAAGGCGCCCGCATAAACCCGCTTCCTCTCCAGGCCCCGATGCACGATGCGCCGGATCAGGGCGCGGATCCGTTCGGGAAGACGCACCGCCACGTCCTCCGCGCGGCGGGACCGCCGGTAGCGCCAGGCATCCCGGAAGGACGCCGCCGCCAGCAACAGCAGCGCGAGCATCAGGCCGCCCTCGACGGCCGCGCGCACGGCGTGGAACCCGTCCAACGCGTGCAGCGCCCGCAACAGTCCGAACCCGATGGCCGTATAGGCCAGAAACGACCCGAGGCAGAAACAGGCCCCCACCCGCAGCACCGTGCCTACGCGCAGCACGGTCAGCACACTGACGAAGAAGACCAGGGTGGCCATGGCACAGGGATTGATCCCGTCCACCAGGCCGGCCGCACCGACGCCCAGCAGCGTGAACGCACCCACCCGTTTCGCCAGGCCGGCGTAACCGCCTTCCGTCCGCCTCCCGTCCGCCCCCCGGAGTCCCGAAACGCCGGCCTCTTCTCCCGCGAGCCGCCGTCCCAGGGCTTCGCTCATCACCGTAGACAGCCGTGTGCTGATCTCGCCCCATCCTTCGAGCGCCCACCGGCCGTCCACGATCATCACCGCCGGGGCATTGGCCTGTAATCCCAGCCTGTCCTGCCAGGCGGCCAGGGCCAGGTAGTTGCTTTCGACTCCCGTGTCGTAGCGCCGCAGGGTGTACGCTCCGGGAAACGTTGTCTCCAGCTCGGGCAGGATCTCCCGCGCGATACGCCGGCATACCGCGCAGCCGGGCTCGTAGAAGTAGTCGATCGGTACGGGCGCCGGGGTTTCCGCGGCCGCGAGCACGAACCGGCAGCAGAGGATCCACGCGAGTCCTGCCGCTGTTGTGTGCCGGTGCCGCCTCCCGGTCATCAGCCGTATCCCGGTACGTGTGGAAACTGGAGCCAACGGTCGGAATCGAACCGACGACCTGATCATTACGAATGACCTGCTCTGCCGACTGAGCTACGTTGGCGCCACGAACGAAACGAACTCTAGCAACTCATGCCGCGGCTTTCCACCCAAAACTCGCCGCCCGGTCGCAAAAACGGCGATTCAGGCGCTTCGGCTCCCGGTCAGCCGCACCAGCGTCAGCTCCAGCACCGTGGCGGGGGATCCAATCCGGTGGGAGACCAGCGCGACGTTGGCCTGTATCACGGCATTCAGACCGCGTTTCAGTTCCTCCAGGGTAAAACGTCGGGCCTGCGCCGCCAGCTTGCCGCTGTAATACGGATGGGCGTCGCGCGGATCCTTCCCCATGTCCCCGAACGCCGCTTCGACCTCCGGCGGCAGCGCCGCCCAGGCCGCCTGTTTGCCGTCTCCCTGCATACGCAGCCACCCCTGATCCAGCGCTTCGCGGTACAGGATAAGATCACGCAGCCGGCCCGCAACGCCCATCAACAGGCCGATCACCGATTCGCCCTGAAACAGCAGGCGCCGCAGCACACGCACCGCGCGCCCCGTATCGCGTTCGCCAATGGCATCCCACAAGTCCCATCCGATGGCTTCGCGCCCGGGCGACACGACCGCGTCGACGTCGTCGCGGCCGGCACGCCCCCCCGTACCGACGTAGACGGCCAGTTTCTCGGCTTCGACCATGATATGCCGCGTATCGGTCCCGACTTTCTCCAGAAAGACCCTCCGCCCCGTGGAGTCGAAAGCAAGACCCGTGCGCTCTTCGGCAACGCGCAGCTGCTCGGCGGCCGCCCGTTCCGCCTCGCGGGCCTTGCCGGAGACCGTGAACGCATGCGTCTCGCCCGCCGACCGGCACGCTTTGTAAAAGGCCAGCCGTCTGCTCACCTGCG
>JAFGIZ010000278.1 GCA_016929365.1 Lentisphaerota bacterium | reverse complement strand
GGTGCACGGCGCATCGAAACGCGTTACGGCGCTGGCCCCGGAAGACGGACGTGTCCTGGCGGCGGCCGGCGAGGCCGATATCCCGGGCGGCTGGACGCCGGAGGCGATCGGCGCGCGCGGGCGCTGGGCGGCGGTCTACGACGCGGCCGGGCAGCGGATCGTGCGGCTGCGCGCCGAATGGCCGGCGCACGACGGGGAAGGGCCGCTGTGAAAACCAGGTTGCGCATCGGCTTTGTCGCCTCGCGCCTGATGGGAACGGACGGGGTTTCGCTGGAGGCCGGGAAATGGCTCGAGGTATTGAACCGGCTGGGCTGCGAGTGCTTCTGTTTCTGCGCCCGCACCGACTGGCCGGAGGAACGGGCCGTGCTGCACGAGGCCGCGGGCCTGCTGCACGAGGACAACCGGAAGATCAACACCGCCCTGTTCCGGGAGAAGCGGCGCACGGACTCCATCAGCCGGCTGGTGGACTCCCTGAAGCACGACCTGAAGGGCGCGCTCCGGACATTCGTGGACCGGTTCGGTATTGAACTGTTGATTGCGGAAAACGCGCTGTCGCTGCCCATGAACATTCCGCTGGGCCTGGCGGTCGCGGAGTACATCGGCGAAAGCGGCGTCCGGACGATCGGGCACCACCATGATTTCTGGTGGGAACGCGACCGTTACGCCAGCAGCCCGGCCGAGGACTACCTGCGGGGCGCGTTCCCGGTGACGTTGGACGCCGTGCGCCACGTGGTGATCAACAGCGTGGCGGAACGGGAGCTGGCGTTCCGGACGGGCGCCAAAAGCGCGCTGGTGCCGAACGTAATGGATTTTGCCAATCCGCCGGAAGACGGCGACGGCTACGTCGAGGATATGCGCGATACGCTGGGCATCAAGCCGGACCAGCGCATGATTCTGCAGCCGACGCGGATCGTGCCGCGGAAACGCATCGAGAAGGCGATCGAGCTGGTGCGGCGGCTGCACAGCGACAGCGTGCTGGTGGTTACGCATGAAGCCGGCGACGAAGGGTATGCCTACGCGGAGTACCTGCGCGAGCTGGCGGAGCTGATGAACGTGGTCCTGCTGATGCCGTCGGAGCGGTTTGACATCCATCGGCGCCGGATGAACGACGGCGGGAAAGTGTACTCGCTGCAGGACGCGTACCGGCGGGCGGACCTGGTGACCTATTGTTCGGCGATCGAGGGGTTCGGCAACGCCTTCCTGGAAACGATCTACTACAAGCGCCCGCTGATCATGAGCGCCTACGAGATTTTCTCACTGGATATACGCCCCAAGGGGTTCAAGGTCCTGTCGTTCCAGGATTTTATCCCGGCGGAGCTGGTGGAGCGCACGGAGCGGTTGTTGGCGGACCCGGGCCAGGTCGAGGAATGGGCGGAGACGAATTACCGCCTGGGGGAGCAGTATTATTCCCTGGAGTCGCTGGAGAAGCGCCTGGTGCCGCTGATCGAACAGTGCGTGGGGCGCTGCTGAGGCGCGGCCGGCCCGGCGGACGACCGCCCGGGCGCGGGCATGTCAGTCTCCGGTCTGCGTCTTCCCGTCCGGCGGCCGGGGCTCGAGCGCGGCGTCGAGGACGGCGCCTTCAAAGGCGTCGAAATCGGGAACCTGCTGCCACGCGTAGCCTTTGCGGTAGAGGATCACGTTGCGCGTCCCGGGCGTGACGCGGAGGGTGCAGGGCGTGCGGACCGGGCGCCCGTCTTCCTTTTGCAGCCGGCGGTCCACGTAAACGGCGGCGCCGGGCGGCGCGGTTTCGATGCGGACCGAGACGAGGTTCGAGGCGGCTTCCGGCTGGGCTGCGCGTTCGCCGCGGGCGGTAAGCGGCAGCGCGTTCGTGCCGGGCAGGCTGACCTGCAGCTCCGCGGCGTGCCGCGACCCGGCGGCGCCGCGGGGATTGACGCGCACGGTCAGCGTCCAATCGTTCGCCGCCGCGGGCCAGGTCACGGGTTCGATGGGCCGCCGGTCCGGGACCGCGCGCAGGCGGAAGACGGCGCCGGCAGGATCCCGCAGGACGCGCACCGGCGACAGCGCGTAGCGGTAGGCGGTTCCGAAAACGGGGTTCTTGCCCTCCACGTCCAACGGATCCGCCAGGCCGGCAACGGGAATATCGAACATTTCGATCCCGCTGACCTCCGCGTGCAGGATGCCCAGGGTCTGCCACGCGCCGCCTTCGCCCGAGGCGCCGAGCACTTCGGGTTCCGACGCCGTTTCAGCGCGCGGCCCCCGATCCGGGGCCGGCTCTGTTTCGGCCGCGGGAGGCGTTGTCCGTTCGGATGTTTCGGGCACGGCCTCGAACCAGGCGGCCAGGGTTTCGGCGTCGGGCGCCTCCAGGTTCCGTTCGCGCAGCGTCTGTTGAAAGCGGTACAGATACCGCGTCCGGAGCCGCTCCATGTCGCGCGCGTGCCGGGCGTCGAGCGCCGCCTTGTCGCGCGCGGCGCCGGCGACAAGGGCGGCGATGCGGCGCCGGACATCCGACGCGGGGGGCAGGGTAAAATCCCCCTCCGCGTCCAGGGCGTCCGCCGCCGCGTCGAACAGGGCGAGCGCGTCGCGCGACGCCGCCGCGTCGGCGACGTTGCCGCGCCGCCGGGCGTCTTCCAGTCCGGCGCGGGCCTCGGCGCGGCGCGCGGCCAGCAGGCCGGCCAGCGCGTCGCGGCGGGCGGCCTGCTCCTGTGCCTCGGCCTCGCGGTAGCGTTGCCGGACGGCGACGACGGCGGGGTCGGCGAGCTCCGGCGGCGCGGCCCGGCCCGCCGCCACGCCGCCGGGCGCGGCAACGCTCAGC
>JAFGIZ010000277.1 GCA_016929365.1 Lentisphaerota bacterium | reverse complement strand
TGCCCGGGAAAACATCGATGCCTGGCCGATTGCCGAGGCCGGGCTCCCCGCGCGCGTAACCCGCCGCATGCCGCCGGCCGGTCAACGCACCGTCGGCGACCTGCGGCGGCTGTCCGACAACGAGCTGGCCTCCATCCGCGGCCTCGGCGCGCGGTCCGTGAATGCGGTCCGCGCGTTCTTCCGGGAATGCGGGGCGCTAGAAACCGGTACCCGGCGTTTCGCGGACGCCGACGCCTTGCTGCGCCATTTCCTGAACACCGGCCAGTGGAACGCCCTCGCCCTGCGTTACGGCCTTCAGGCCGCGGAGGACGCCCGGCTGTCCCGGCGGCACGCCACGCTGCAGACGATCGGCACCCGCCGCCGGATTACCCGCGAACGGGCCCGGCAGCTCGAAAACGAAGCCCGGGCCATCCTGGGCTGCCGCCTGGCCCAGGCTTGCCTGGAGCCCCTCTACGAACGCTTCGAGACCGCTCTCCGCGCGGCCGGCGGCGCGCTCGACGCCGCCGGCGCCGCGGCCGCCCTGCCGCGCGACGACCTTGACGCGTACCGGCCGGATGCGTTCCTGCTGCTGCTGTGCGACTGTCGCGGCCGGCCCGTCTACCGCAACGGCCTTTTTACGCTGCTCTCCCACGACCAGCTCGACCGCCTCGAAACCGCCGCCGCCCGCCTGCTCGACAGCCGCCCGACCCCCCAGCCGTTCGCGGTCCTGCACGAGGCGCTGCGGCCGGAAACGCGGTCGCTCACCGAATCCGGACTGCGTGTCGTGCTCGCGCACCTGGACCGCGTGGCCGTAACAACCGGCGGCGGTTATGTCTGCATGCCGGGTGGAAGCGCGCTCCTGCTGCGAAACCTGCTCGGGCAGCATGACCGCCCCGTCCACTTCCGCGCGCTCACGGCCGAATACAATGCGCTCATGCGCCCCGGCAGCCGCAAGGGCAGCGGGTTCGTGCTCGGCATCCTGAATGCCGATCCGGATATCGAACGCTTCGCCGACGGCACCTACCGCCTGCGGCAGGATCCCGGCCGCCCCGCCCGGCTCCCGCCCCCCGACGCGCCGGAGGCAAGTCCATGAAACTCATCGACCGCTATCTCCTCCGCGAGTACCTCCTGCCCATCGTGTACTGCCTTCTCGCTTTCTGCATGGTCTTCGTCATCTACGACCTGTTCGACCACGTGGCGGATTTCCTCGAAGCCGATACCCCCGCCTGGCTCATCGTGCGCTATTACCTCTGCCTGCTCGCGCCCAATCTCGAATACCTTATCCCCGCCGCACTTCTCCTCGCCACGCTCTATACCCTGTGGCAGCTCTCCCGCAACAACGAGCTCACGGCCATGCGCTCGAGCGGCGTCAGCCTGTACCGCCTCATGTCCCCTTTTCTGTCGGTCGGCCTGGCGTTTACCGTGCTGACCGGTGCGCTGAAAGAGTCTGTCGCCCCCCGCGCCGCCCAGTGGGCGGCGGATTTCAACGCAAACGATTTTCAAGCCGTCAAGACGCGCTTTCAGGACGATCAGCATTTCTACAACAGCGTCGGACACCGCCAGTGGCATATCGGGCGCTTTGACCTGCGCGAGCCCGGCACGCTCTACCGCATCACCGTGGACCAGGAGCGCCCGGACGGCATTCCGGCCTGGTCGATCGCCGCCAAGCAGGCCCTCTGGCTGGACGGCGAATGGTGGTTCTTCGACGTGTTTCGCCAGGACTACAACGTGTACGGGTTTCCCGTCGGCCCGGGCGGCAAAATCGCCGGCTCGCGGCTCGGCCGGGCCTATCCGTCTTTCCGGGAACAGCCGCAGGACTTCGTGGACGAAGTGCGGTCCTGGAGTTTTTTGTCCACGGCCGACATGATCCGCTATCTCCGCGCCCGGCCCAACCTGTCCGACGAGGAGGTCGCCCGCAAGCGCTTTGACATTCACAGCCGCCTCGCCATGCCCTGGGCCTGCCTGATCGTGACGCTCTTCGGAATCCCCGCCGGGGCGCAGCGCGGCCGCCAGAGCGCGCTGACCGGGATCTTCACGGCCGTGGCCGTCTTTTTCGCGTTTTACGCGCTGACCCAGGTCGGCGTATTGTTGGGCAAGGGCCGGCTGATCTGGCCCTGGCTGGGTGCCTGGCTGTCGAATATCGTCTTCCTGACGGCCGGCCTGCAAATGATCAAGAACATGAGGTAACCACGTCATGCTGGTACTGACCGACATCATGGAAAAAGCGGTGGAGCTCGACGCCTCGGATATCCACATCAAGATCGGAAGCCTGCCGTTCTTTCGCGTCCGCGGCGAGCTCGTAACCGCCGGCTACGAGACCGTCAGCGAAGACGACGTCGGCCGGTTCGTGCGCGAGATTCTGCCCCCGCACCTGGCGGATATTTTCCGGGATCTGCATGAAGCCGACTTCTCGCGGGATGAAAAAGGCATCGGCCGGTTCCGCGTCAACCTGTTCCACGCCCAGGGCCGGCCCGCCCTCGTCATGCGCCACGTCAAGGCCGATATCCCGACCTTCGAAGGCCTGCGCCTGCCCCTGCAGCTTAAGAAGCTGGCGAACATCGCGCGCGGGATCGTGATCCTGTCCGGAACCACGGGCAGCGGAAAATCCACGACCCTGGCCGCCATTGTCGGGGAAATCAACCGCACGCAGCGCCGGCGCATCATTACCGTGGAGGATCCCGTGGAATACCTCTTCCATGACGACCAGGCTGTCATCACGCAGCGCGAGGTCGGCCTGGATACGCCCGATTACGACAGCGCCCTCACGCATCTCATGCGCCAGGACCCGGACATCATC
>JAFGIZ010000276.1 GCA_016929365.1 Lentisphaerota bacterium | reverse complement strand
TTATGCATTTTTACCCCTATCCCCCCGGCCCCCTTTCCCCGCACGCGGAGAAAGGGGGAGGCGCGTAAGTCCCTCTCCGCGCGCGGGGAGGGATTTAGGGAGGGGTAAACGCAGGGGAAAAAGCCGTCTTATGGGCGGCAAAAGCGCATAACACGCTCTACGGCGCGGGGACCAGCGTCCGCAGCGGCAGCCCGTCCGGCCCGATGACCGACTCGACGGCCCAGCCCGTGATGCCGTCCGCCGTCCGGACGCGCCACCAGGCCATCCCATCCGCCCGGCGCGGCCCGCCCAGCACGGTGACACGCGTCCCGGTCGCCAGGGGGACAATCAGCGCGCCTGCCGGTTCCGCCCGCAAGTTCAGGCTGTCTCCGGCAGTGGTTTGCACGCGCGCCGCGTCGCCCGGCTTGAAGGCCGGTCCCCAGCGCGGCGATCCCATGCTGCCGGTGAGGGCGGTCAGGTTGCGCAGCGCCCCGCTTTGATCGCGCAGCAGCGGCGCGCCGAGCGGCGAATCGCCCGGCTCGTAGACCACGAGCAGGGTTTGCTGGCCCAGGTTGTCCCACAGAAATTCAACGCGGCCCGATTCGGTGAGCGCCTCCGACACCGGGACCGGATCGGCTTGCCCGGCGGGGATCAGGTACAGCCGCTTCGGTCCGGCGGTGGACGTTGGTCCGGCGGCGAACGTGACCGCGCCGTTGGCGAACTGCTGCGCGCCTTCCGGCAGCAGGCCCGCGTTCGTGCCCAACAAGACCTGCACGCCGAGCGTGTCCGGCTCGATTCGTAACACCTGCCCCGCGCCGGACGCGATCATCGCGTTGCCGTTGACCGACCAGCGCGCCGTGTCATACGCGCCGGGTGGCAGCGTGCCGGTATTCCACACCGGGAGAGCGGCGCTGGTGGTGATATTGACCCGGCTGGCAGCGCGGCCCCCGGCCAGTTCGGTGGTGACCAGGATTTCGGTGCCGTCCGGACGCCAGTCCATCGGCCCGCCGAACACCCGCGCGGAGGCGTCGTCCGCGCTGGCGGCATATACGTTCGGCTCCAGGAAGAACGACTGCCCGGCGCGGTCCCGGATGTACAGCCCGTCTGCCGGGTGCGGGCCGCCTGCGCCCTGATCGGCTCCAGGCGTGCGCAGCGTGTAGGCCAGCCAGTCCCCGCCAGGCGACCAGGCCAGCGCCGTGACCTGCGGCAGGCTCCCTTCCGGCGCGGGGGGCGGCCCAAACGGCACCCCGCCGATCACCATCTCGCCGCCCGGTGTGAGGTACGCCAGCGTGCCATCGGGCGCGACATCAAACGCGGCCACCCCGGTCGCGCTGAAGGAAAGCTGTTCCGGCGCGGCGAATCCATAGCGCAACCGCCAGACCTGCGGCGCGCCCTGCCCATCGGAGAGGTAGTAGAGCGTTTCGGGCAGGTTTTCCACGCCCGCGATCGGGCTGTTCACGCTGCCCGTCCCAGGGAGAACATTGCCGCTGCCATCGTCCAGGGGCAGGACGGTCGGCGGCCCGGCGGGCGTGCGCGTGGCCTGGGGCGGCGTGAAGGTGGGGATCAGGACGGCGGTCGGGGTGTCAGTCGGACGCGGCGGGATGGTTGGCGTGGCCGTCGGCGGCGCGGGCAGAGTCGGGGCGGGGGAGGGCGTCACATCCATGTCGGTCAGCGCGGCAGGCGCATCCGTGGCGGTGGGCGGCGGTTCCTGCACGAGGATCGGGCCAGACGGCGTGGCCGTCACAACGACCGGTTCCTTCTGGCGGCTGAGATTGCAGCCCGCGACCAGCAGGACCAGCGCGGCGAAGACGATCAGGCGGCTTCCCACATGAAAAGCCATTGAACCGCAGAGACGCAGAGGGCGCAGAGAAAAGCAAGATGACAACAGCCCACAGGCGTTGTGGCGCTGCCTGGTGCGCCCTGCTGCGCGATCTCCTGGTGGTGCCGCAGGCGGCATGAATCACTCCTCAGAACAGGATTCGGGCCAGAGTATACCCGATCATAAAAAAACCGTCCCCGGCTGACAAAGGCCGGGAACGGGGACGATCAGGGAAGCGCCGGGCGCGATCAGGCAGCGGTGCCGAGCGTGCCGTCCTCCAGCCAGGGAAGCTGGCTGTCGTCGTGCAGCACGATGGCGGGCCGCGCGTTTCGCGTGATGGCTTCGGCGTTCACGATCACCTGCTTGATCTCGTCTTTGCGCGACGGCAGCTCGAACATCACGTCGAGCAGTGCGCCTTCGACGATGCTCCGCAGGCCGCGCGCGCCGGTTTCGCGGGCGAAGGCCATATCCGCCGCCGCTTCGAGCGCGTCGTCACTGAAGACCAGATCGACGCCGTCCAGCTTGAACATCTGCTGGTACTGGCGCACGAGCGAGTTTTTCGGCTCGGTCAGGATGCGGACCAGCGACTCGCGGTCGAGCGGGTCCACCACGGTGATCACCGGCAGCCGCCCGACGAGTTCGGGGATCAGCCCGAATTTCATCAGGTCTTCCGGAGCAACCTTGTGGAGCAGGGCGGTGGCGTCCCGATCGGTTCCGGCCATGCCGAAGCCGAGCGTGCCTTTGACGCCGACGCGCTCCGCGACCGTTTCATCCAGCCCGTCGAACGTGCCGCCGCAGATGAACAGGATGTCGCGCGTGTTGATCTGGATGAAGTCCTGGTGCGGGTGCTTGCGGCCACCCTGCGGCGGGACATTGGCGAGCGTGCCCTCGATGATCTTGAGCAGGGCTTGCTGCACGCCTTCGCCGCTCACGTCGCGCGTGATAGACGGGTTATCGCCGGACTTGCGCGAGGTTTTGTCGATCTCGTCAATGTAAATGATGCCGCGCTCGGCCCGGCTGATGTCGAAGTCCGCCGCCTGGATCAGGCGCAGCAGGATGTTCTCGACATCTTCGCCCACGTAACCGGCCTCGGTGAGCGAGGTCGCGTCGGCGATGCAGAACGGCAC
>JAFGIZ010000275.1 GCA_016929365.1 Lentisphaerota bacterium | reverse complement strand
CGATCAGCGTCGGCAACAGCGCCTGGGTGGCCGCCCGTATCCTGCCCTACGGCGCCACCGCCACCGCCGGCTGGCACGATCCCACCTGGTTCCTGGCCGCGCAGAAAGCCAAGAAGGCCTTCGGAGTCGGGACCGAGGACGTCTCCTTCTTCGCGCCGCATCAGCGGCCGGACTGGCTGACCCTTGCCGCCTGGCGGCCCGGCGACGAGGGGGCCCCCGACTGGCAGGAGCTGCCCGACGATCCGCAGCTCGTGGCGGGTTGCTACCGCCACCGTAACGGCGAGGTGCTGGCGGTGCTGTCCAACTTCGGCGACACCTACGCCACCGTGTCCCTGGACGGCGCCCCCTTTATGGACGGCGAACGTTTCGCGGTCGTCCGCGATGCACTGACCGGGGAACGGGTCATGTCGCTGCAGAACACGTTCTGGATCAGCATCCCGTCCAACGCGTTCCGCCTCCTGCGGATCGAGCCCGCCGCCGCGCAGCTTCCGCAGTCGGTCTGGAGCTTCGGGAAAAACGGTGCGGGCAACGCGTACCGGCCGTAAGGGCCGCCGGCCGGCGCCTAACCGCCCAACGTGCGCACCCCGTCCCCGACCAGGTGGGCGATCCCGATCACGACAAGGGCGATCAGGAGGTGTTCCCCGATGATTTTCCAGGGCGCCTCGCCCTGGGCTTTCGCCATCCCGTAGCTCAGGAACGCGAGGATCGACATCCCCCAGACGAGCGAAACCCCTATCGCGGCGGCGAGAGGCAGCAGCAGCACGGGCACGGCAAACGTAAGGGCAAAGCAGAACTTGGCAAGAAACGTCGCCAGCGTGGAGGCCCAGATCTGCCCCGTCGTGTGCACGTTCTCCGCTTCCTCGGAAACATGAATGCCCAGCGCGTCGGAGAACGCGTCCGCAATGGCAATGGTCAGGATACCGCTTATAACGACGGCCCGCGAATGCGTACCCGCGTTGAGCCCGACCATCAGGCCGAGCGTCGTGATCACGGCCGAGGTCAGCCCGAAGACAACCCCCGTGCGCAGGGATTTTTTCATCTGTCCGTCGCGCGGCACGCTACGTCATCTCCGGAACCGGCACGCCGAGGAAATGCGTCAGGCGGAGCAGGCTCGGGTGCGTACTGAACGCGTAACGGGTCTTGATCATCGGAATACCGTCCCTGTTTCTGGCATTTCCGCGGGGCGGCGTCAAGCGGGGTTGCGTCCGGCCCTCCCGGTGCAGCCCCGGCGGCCCGGGCTGCCGGTACGGATTGACCCGGTCGCCGCAGAGGTGATACAAGCCGGGCATGCTGCGTGGCGCCGACAGATGGCTTCCGGGCTACCTCGCCTCGCTGGCCCGACGGCCGCGGGAAACCCGCGTGCCGCGCCACCTCATTATCGGCATCGCGGATCATTTTGAACCGTTCCGCGGCGGCCCCGCGCGGTGCGACGCCCGCGCCACCGTCCGGCGCTGGACGGAGCGCTACCCCGCCTCCGTCTCGGGCCTGGCCGATGCCGACGGACGCCCGCCCCGCCATACCTTCTTTTATCCCGCCGAGGAATACGATCCGGAATGCCTTGCCCTGCTCGCCGGACTGTGTCCCGGCCAATACGGCGAAGTCGAGATCCACCTCCACCACGACAACGATACGGCCGACGGCCTGCGCGCCGCGCTGACCGCCTGCCGCGACCGCCTGCGCCGCGACCACGGCCTGCTCGGCACCTGGAGGCGCGCCGCGCAAAACGACGTCGCGTTCGGCTTCGTGCACGGGAACTGGGCGCTCTGCAATTCCCGCCCCGACGGCCGCTGGTGCGGCGTGAACGAGGAACTGGGCGTCCTGGCCGGCGCCGGCTGTTACGCCGACTTCACCTTCCCGTCCGCTCCGTCTCCCACGCAGCCGCGTACCGTCAACGCCCTGTACCGCGCGACCGACCGGCCCGGCCGGCCGCGCGGCCACGACAGGGGGCGCCCGTGCCGGGTCGCGAACGCGGCCGCGCCGCAACCGGCCGGGCGCGGATTCCTTCTCGTGCAGGGGCCGCTGGCCCTGAACTGGTCGCGGCGCAAGTGGGGCGTGCTGCCGCGCCTGGACAACGCGGGACTGGATGCCGCCAACCCGCCCTCGCCCCGGCGGGCCGATCTCTGGGCCGGCCGGCACATTCACGTGCGCGGCCGGCCCGAGTGGGTCTTCGTGAAATTGCACACCCACGGCTGCGTCCCGGCCAACGCCGGCGTGCTCCTGGGCGAGCCCATGCGGCGCCTGCATGCCCACCTGCAGACCGTCTATAACGACGGCCGCACCTGGCGCCTGCACTACGCCACGGCGCGGGAGATCTACAATATGATTCGCGCCGCGGAAGACGGCCGCTCCGGCAATCCCGGCGACTACCGCGACTACGAGATCAGCCCCCCGCCCGCCGCCGGTACACCCGCAACGCCGTCCGGCCCTGGCCGAAGTTCTCGAACTCCCTGAGCAGCCCGTAGCGCGCTTCCACCATCCGCCAGAACTCGCGCCGCTCCGCCTCCGGCACCCGGTCGATCGCCGGCGCCCGGATCGCAAAGCTCCACCCGCTCAGCGCCGCCGCGGGCGCCGGGGCCTCGGCCAGCAGCCGGCGCAGCCGGCCCCGGTTCAACACCCGGCGCGCCTCGGCCTCCTCGCGCGTGAGCCCGGGAAAGTAGCAGAACGGCCCGAGCTCCATGCCCGCCGGCACCCGCCGGCCCGCTTCCACGGCCAGGTAAATGTCCTGCGTCAGGAGCGGCTCGCCCTCGGGCACGATCAGGGTGACGAAGCGCGCGGCCTCGCGCAACTGCGCCAGCGGCGTCTGCTCACGCAGCGGCCACCAGATCCGGTCGCGTCCCGCCACGAACCACGCCTGGTTGATCGGCGAGGAAAACGCCGCCGCCAGGCAAAGCACGAATACAACCGCGCAAAGCCTGACGTCCCGAACCCCGAAACCCGGGACCCGAAACCGCGAACCGGAGACTGAACACGCGACGGCCGCGCAGAGCAGCGGATACACGATCACCTGGTAATCGTCGTAGGGAAACGGCGCCAGCAGATGCAGCGCCGTGACGGCCGCCGCCGCAAGGTAGAGCAACGCGGCATCGGAGCGCAAGCGCCCGCCCGCCCCGCGCCCGCACCCGCCTCCGCGGGGCAGGAACAGCGCGGCCAGCAGGACCCCCAGCGTCACAAAATAGGCCTGCACCACCCGGGACACGAACCCCGCCTTGTACGCCAGGGCCGACAGCAGTCCGCCCGTCTCGCGCGCGGTATGATAGGCCGCCAGTCCGAACCAAGCCCCGTCCGGCGCGCGCAGCAGGACCGGCCCGAATGCCGCCGCCAGGCCCGCCGCCGCGCCGCCGCCGAACCACGCCGCCCGGACGCATCCCGGCGCCGACAGGCCGGCGCGGTCCCGGCCGTCGACACACGCCAGCCATAACGCCGCCACGGGCAATACCGCGGCCGCCGAACTGCGCGTCGCCGCCGCCAGCGCCATGAATACCCCCGCCAGCAACAGCGCGCCCCGTCCCCAGCGCGCCCGCCGATAGGTCAGCCAGAGGAAACCCGACGTCAGCAGCAGGGCGCAAAGGGCGTATGTCTTGACCATCGTGAAGTGGCGCCACTGGTACACGTTGACCGCCAGCAGCATGAAACACCACAACGGCGCCGCGCCCCCGCCCCCGATCCGCCGCGCCAGCCGGACCGCCGCCAGACACGCCAGCACCCCCAGCCCCGCCGTTACCCAGCGCCCTCCGGCCACGCCCCAGCGGCGCACCGCCGGCGCGGCCAGCGCGTAGGCCCGCGCCATGACGGGACCCTGCGTAAACGCGAAATCGGCGTACGGCTGCTGCCCCTCCGCCGTTCGCAAGCCGGCATAAAGATACCAGCCTTCGTCCTGGTTCAACTCGCCGTGAAACAGGTTCAGAACCAGCAACAGCAGCGCCGCCGCTACGGCGCACAGCCAGAGCAGCCCCGCGCCCCGCGCCGGACCCGTGTCCGCTTCGTCCCGCTCCATCATCACGCGCTCACTTCCTGTCCGTCCTCACGATCCCGGATGCACCAGCGTCTCGCCCCGGGCGCACAACGGACACGCGTCCGGGGTCCAGGTGACGGGCGTCAGGCGGAGCAGGCTGAACGTCGGGCAGGGAAAACGCGCCTCCCCGCCGCTGCGGTCCACCAGGACCGCTACCGCCGCCACGTCGCCGCCTGCCGCCTTGACAATATCAATCACCTCCTGCACACGGCCGCCGCGCGTGACGACGTCCTCCGCCACGACCAGGCGCCGGCCCGGTTCGATCGTAAACCGCCGCAGCACCAGCCGCCCCGCTTCCTTTTCCGCGAAAAGCGACGGCAGGTCAAGCGCGCGCGCGAGCTCGTGCCCTACGATGATCCCGCCCAGCGCCGGCGCAATCACCGCGTCGGCGTCGACCGGCCCCATCCGCTCCGCCAGGGCCGCGCACAACCGCGCCGCCGTCCGCGGATAGCGCAACACGTTGGCGCACTGAAAAAACCGGTCGCTGTGCAGCCCGGACCGCAGCTCAAAATGCCCCTGCAGCAGCGCCCCGCTCCGCCGCATCGCCTCCAGCACTTCCTCTTCACGCATGGCGCCCTCCTCGTCCGGATCCGGCCGGACCCTCATTTGTCGATCGTAATGCCGCGGCGGATGAACGTCGGTATGTCGATGTCCTCACCCGCGTGGATCGTCGGCTCGATACCCTTGAACCGCCCCTTTGTCGTCTGGAACCCCAGCTTCGTCTGTTCCGGCCGCCGGCGCCCGCCTGACTTTTTCAGCGCCCTGGCCCCCGGTTCACGCACCGCCGCATCCTGTCCCGCTCCCGGCGCCTCCGCCGCGCGCGCCCCCGGCGCGGGCGCCGCGGTCCGCTCGCGCGGACCGCTCACCGGCAGCACGACGATCGTCAGCTTGTCGTGCGCCACCGGCTCCACGATCGTGCCCATGACCACTTCGCCGCCGGGCGCCGCCCTGGCGATGCCCTGCATCACCTCGCCGACCTCGCGCAGCGCCAGGTCCGCGCCCCCGGACAGACTGACCACCAGGGAGCGCGCCGCACCCAGGATACGCCCGCCGTCGACCAGCGGGTTTTTCAACAAACTCTCCAGGGCCTCTTTCGCCCGGTCCCGGCCCTTGCCCTCGCCGTAGGCAAACCCGCACGTCCCGCCCGCGGTAACGCGGCGCAGATCCGCGAAATCCAGATTCAGGTACCCCGGCTGCGTCAACAGTTTCCAGATGCCGCGCAACCCGATCCCCAGGGCCTGGTCCGCCTTCGTGAACGCCTGGTCCACGCGCGTCTTGCGCACGGAGTCCACCAGCCGCTCATTGGGCACGACCACCAGCGTATCCGTCCGGCTCCGCAGCGCGTCCACCCCGGCGGCGGCCGCGGCCGTGCGCTGTTCGCCCTCGAACGGGAAGGGCAGCGTAACAAAACCCAGCGTCATCGCGCCCGCCGCCTGCGCGGCATCCAGGATAACCGGCGCGGCGCCCGTCCCCGTCCCGCCGCCCAGGCCCGCCACGACCAGGACCAGCTCCATGCCCTCCACCAGCCCCCGGATCAGCTCCCCGTCCGCTTCCGCCGCGCGCCGGCCCAGCGCGACGTCTCCGCCCGCGCCCAGCCCGCGCGTCAGCGCCTGTCCGATCCGGACCTTGTGCGCCAGGGCCACCGCCTCCAGCGTGCGCCGGTCCGTGCTGACCGCCGCCAGCGACGGCCCTTTGCCCTTCCCGGCGCGGCCGGCCAGCGCGGCGACGACGCGGCAGCCCGCGCCCCCCACGCCCAGGACACAGATTTTCTTTTCGTCCATACCGTTCCCCGCGCCCCTAGTACGGAATCAGCCTCCGCATCACCTTGCCCCAGAATCCGCCGCCCGCCGCGGCCGTATTCCGGAACCCGTACTGCACCAGGCCGCTCGCCGTCGCGTATTCGGCGCCTTCCGTCGCCGTGGCCAGTCCGCTCACGTTGCGCGGCTTGCCGATCGTACAGGGCAGCCCGAAAACCCGCTCCGCCAGCTCTTGCATCCCGCGCAGACGCGCCCCGCCCCCCGTCAACACCACCCCCGCGCCGAACTGCCGTCCCAGCCCGGCTTCCTCGAGGCGCGCGCTCACAATGCCCAGGGTCTCGTCCGCGCGCGCGTGAATCACCGTGTTCAGCGCCTGCAGCGCGATCGTGCGCCCCGCGAAGCCCACCTCCGGCGGCAACTTGACCGTCTTGTCCGGCTCGCCGTCGCCCGGCAGCGCCGAGCCCCATTCGCGCTTGACCTTCTCCGCCCGCGAGGTCGGCACGTTGAATCCCAGCGCAATGTCGTTGGTCACGTGATCCCCGCCCACCGCCGCCGCCCCGGCCAGGGCCACGACGTTGCCCGCATACGCCACGTAATCCGTCGTCCCGCCTCCCAGGTCGACCACCAGCGCCCCGCTCTTCTTCTGTTCCGGCGTCAGCACCGACAGGGCGGAACAGAGACCGCTGAACGTCACATCCGCGATGTCCATGGGAACGTTCTTTGCCACGTTAATCATGTTCCGCAGCCGGGTACGCACCCCGTGCAGCACCAGCATGTCCAGCGACAGGCGGGAGCCCTCCATGCCTTCCGGCTGAATCACGCGCTGTTCATCGTCAATCGTGAACTGCTGGCAGATCGTGTGGAGGACGTCGCGGTCCGCCGGCAGATTCACGGCGCGCGCCACGTCCATGACCTGCTCCACGTCTTCCCGAAGGATCTCGCCGCCGCGCCCCGAGACGGGCACCGTCCCGCGATGCACCTGGCTGCGGATGTGCCCGCCGGACACGGCCAGGTAGACCTCCCGGATGGCAACCTTGGCGGTTTCTTCCGCCATGCCCAGCGCGGAACGCGCGCAGACCACGGCGTTGTCGAAATCGATGATCTCCCCCTTGCGCACGCCGGTCGACGGGCCTTCGCCCATACCGGTAATCATGATGTGGCCGTCGTCCCGGCGCTCGCCGACGAGGGCGATGACCTTGGTCGAGCCAATCTCCAGGGCAACTACGGGCGGTACCGGCATGCGGTCAATGCACTCCCCTCAACGATGCGCGCCGCGCGCCTACCAGCGCGGCGTGATCGGACAATTGTTCTCAAAATCATCCAGCGTCAGGTTAACCGTTTGCACGGGCTTCTGTTCCTTCGCCGCGCGCCGCATCAGGCCGCGCAGGAACACCAGCCGCGCCTGCAAATCCTCGGCCGGGGCCGTCCCGTCGGCCTCGCCCCGCACCCACCACAGGTCTACCGTCGTGCCTCCCGCCAGGTAGAGGCGCAGCGCCTGCTCGCGTCCCGAGAAATTCCCCCGCACGTCGATGGCGGTGATGATCACCTCGCGGTCCAGCCCCGTCCGCTCGCACATGTCCAGCACCCGCGCGGCGTCGAGCGCCAGCCCCCCGAAGCGGCGGCCCGGCCGCAACTGCGAACCGTCCAGCCCGATCAGCACGGGCAGGTATTTCTTACCGGTATGCTGGCTGAACACCATGCCGCTGCCGTCGGTCACCAGCGTGCCGCGCCGTCCGAGCCGCGCCACCGCCTGCCGCTCCGTCACCGCGACCTGCAGCGTGTCCGGCAGCAGGCGGGCAACCGTCATGGCCTTGACGACCGGCGTTCGCCGCAGAAACCCCCGCCGGATGGACGCGATATCGGCGGCGAACAGGTTCATGCCCTCGTGCAGTCCCGTGTACTCGCGGATCAGCGGTTCCGTGATCACCCGGCCCGGCGCGATATCGAGGTGCCGCACCGTGAAGCGGTCGTTGCGCGAAAACAGCAGGCGCCCGGTCCACTGCAGGCCGAACCACGCCAGCACGGTCGCCGCCGCCAGCACCGCCGGAACGAGCACGAACACCGCCGCGTGATACACCCGCGAACGCCGCGAGGCGCGCGACCGGGCGCGCACGTTCAACACCGGCTTCCGCCGCCGGCCGCGCGCCGGGCGCCGCAGGCGCGGCCCGAATATGTCCTGGTCTTCAAACAACATCCGTTCCCCGCTCTCCTCCTCCGCCCGCCGCGGCTACCCCCCCGTACGCCGCCAGCTCCATGATCCGGCCGCACAGCGGCGCAAACGCGATCCCCGCCGCCGCGGCGGCCTTCGGCAGCAGGCTCGTTTCCGTAAAACCGGGAATCGTGTTCAACTCCAGCACATACGGGCAGCCGTCCTCGCCCAGGCGGAAATCCACCCTGGCAAACCCGCGGCAGTTCAGCGCGCGGAAGGTGCGCAACGCCATCTCGCGGCACGTCTGCGCCGTCCGGTCGTCAAGCGGCGCGGGCACCTTGTACGCCGTCCGGCCCGCGGTGTACTTCGCGCCGTAATCGTACCACCCTTCGGGCGCGACAATCTCGAGCACCGGCAGCGCGGTCCCGCCCACAATCCCCACCGTCAACTCGCGGCCGGCGATATAACGCTCCACGAGCACCTCGGGCCCGTACGTGAACGCGTCCCGCACGGCGGCCGCCTCGTCCCCGGCCCGCCGGACCCGGTGCACGCCGATCGTCGACCCCTGCCGGGTCGGCTTGACGACCACCGGCAGGGGCAGCCGCCGCGCCGCGCCGTTGCGCAGGATCTCGTAGGCCGGCGTACGGATCCCGTGGGCGTCCAGGATCCGCTTCGTGGCCGCCTTGTCAAAGGCGGCCCGGCTCGCCGCGGCGCCGGACCCGGTATAGGGTATCTGCCGCGCGTCCAGGAGCGCCTGGGCCCGGCCGTCTTCCCCGAAGGCGCCGTGCAGCGCGATGAACACCGCCTCGCAGTCCGGCGGCAGGTCGAACGCCTCGTCCCGCACGTCCACGGGCCGCGCCCGGTACCCTGCTTCGCGCAGCCCCTGCACCACGGCGGCGCCGGAACGGAGCGACACCTCCCGCTCCGCCGAAGGTCCGCCCAGCAACACCGCCACGTTCCGGAATCCGCCCATCGCCTAAGCCATCACAATCACTTCGTTTTCCAGCCGCACGCCGAACCGCGCCTCCACCGCCGCCCGCACGGTCTCCATCAGCGCCTTCACGTCCGAAGCCGTGGCCCCCGGGTCCGTCACGATCACGTTCGCGTGCCCTTCGTAAACGCGCGCGCCGCCGATCCGCAACCCCTTCAAACCGGCTGCCTCGATCAAGCGCCCCGCATGGTCACCCGGCGGGTTCTTGAATACCGACCCCTTGCAGGACAATCCCTGCATCCAGGCCCGCCGGCGGCCCAGCGCCGCCCGCCGCGCGGCCACCGCCGCCGGTGCATCCGCGCGCACGCGGAACCCCGCCCGCAGCGCCACCCGGCCGCGGTCGCGCAACGCCCCGCACGCCCGGTAGCGGGCTTCCAGCTCCTCCCCGCTCACTGTACAGGGCGACCCGTCGCGGTTCAAACATTGAATCCACGCCGTGTGGCGCGCGAGCGCCTCGCCCGCCGCGCCCGCGTTCATGGCCAGGGCCCCGCCCACCGTCCCCGGAATACCCTCCAGAAATTCCAGGCCCGCCCACCCGCCGGCTTCGAGCCGGTCCAGCAGCCGCGCCAGCGGCACCGCGGCGCCCGCCGTTACCAGACCGTCGGCCGCCGCCACGCCTTCGAACGCCCGGCCCTTGAGCCGCACCCGCACGCCCGCCACGCCCAGGTCGTCCACGATCGTATTGCTGCCCGCGCCGAGCACGTGGAGCGGTACGCCCGCCCCGTGCGTTTCGCGCAGCAGGGCGGCCAGCTCCGCCTCGCTCGCCACCGTCGTCTCGCGGCCTACGGGCGCCGTACCGCCGCGCGGTCCCTCCGCCCGCGCCCACGCCGCGATCCGCTCCACGTCGCCCGCGCCGAGAATCAGCAGGATGTCGCCCTCCCGCAGCGTGCGCCGGAAATAGTCCCAGGCCTGTTCCAGCGAATCGGCCAGCTTCGGCACCGGCGGATTGCCGCCCTGTCCGTCCGCCGCGCGCGGCGCCCGGAAGGCCCCGTACAGGTCCCAGGTCCGCCCGCCCGGGGCCGGCGCTTCGGAGGCCGCGTACACGGGCAGCAAGAGAAGCTCGTCCAGGCCCTCGAACGCCGCCGGAAACGCGCCGCGCAACCCGCGCGTGCGGCTGTAACGGTGCGGTTGAAACACCGCCAGGAGCCGGCGATGCGGCAACGCCGCCGCCGTCCGGATCACGGCCCGGATCTCCGTGGGATGATGCGCGTAGTCGGAGATCACGCGAATGCCGGCGTCCTCCGCCACGCACTCGAATCGCCGCCGCGGCCGCCGGGCCCCCGCCAGGCCGGCCTCGATGTCCGCCTCGTCCAGCCCCAGCGCCCGGCACGCCGCCGCCGCGGCCCGCGCATTGAGCCGGTTGTGCGCGCCCGGCCACGGCAACGCGGCGGCCGCGCCGTCGGGCCCCGCCGTGAAATCCACTGCGCGCGCCGCCGCGCCCGCCGCGGCCACCAGGCGCCGCAGGACCGGGTCCGACCCGTTGTAGATCACCGCCCGCGCGGCGCCGCGCAGGAAGCGGCCGAAACAGGCCTCCAGGGCATCGCGGCCGGAAAAGTACTCGAGATGGTCGTACTCCAGGTTCGTGACCACCGCGATATCCGGGGCGTAACAGGCCAGCGTGCCGTCGCTTTCATCCGCTTCCGCCACCGCGATCCGGCCGCCGCCCCACGCGCCCGGGCCGCGCGGCGGCTCCGCCCCGGCGGCCGCCAGCTCGCCCCCGATGCACCAGGCCGGATCCCGCCCGGCGCGCAGCAACACCTGCGCGATCAGCCACGCCGTCGTGGTCTTGCCGTGCGTTCCCGCCACGGCAACCGACAGCACGCCGTCCAGCAGCGCGGCCAGCACCTCTCCGCGCCGCCAGACCGGAATCCCCAGAGCCCGCGCCCGCGCCGGCTCGGCCGCGTCCCCGGGCACCGCCGCCGTGCGGATGACCGCCGTCAGCTCCCGCGTCATGTGCTCCGCCGCGTGTCCCGCCCGCACCGGGATACCCTGCCGCTCCAGCCAGGCGGCCGTCTCGCCCGGCGCACGGTCGCAGCCCTCCACCGCGACGCCGCGCGCCTTCAGCCAGACGGCCAGGCCCGCCATGCCGATGCCGCCGATGCCGATCAGGTGAACCCGCGCGGCGCGGCCGTTCTGCAACGCGCGCATGATCCCGGCCGGCTTCATGAAACCCGCGGCGCGGTGGACGGTACCCTTTCCCTGACCACGTAGATCGGCCGGTCCTGCGACTCGTGCCACGTGCGGATCTGGATTTCGGCCAGCAGGCCCATGCAAATAAACTGCAGCCCGAAGAAAATCAGCATGAACGCCGTCATCACCCAGAACGGCCGCTTGACCCAGAGCGCGCCGAACTCGGTCCCGAACAGCCGGAACGACACGTGCGCCAGCGTCATCGCGACCAGCATCGCCACGCCGGGCACGCCGAATATCAGGCCCAGCCGGCCGAAAATCTGGATGGGCCCGCGGCTGTACTGCATCAGGAACTTGACCGTGATCAGGTCCAGTACGACCCGCACCGTGCGCCCGATACCGTATTTCGAGGCGCCGAAACGGCGCGGCCGGTGGTTCACGGGAATTTCGCCGACCGTGCCGCCCACCCAGCGCGCCAGCGCCGGGATAAAGCGGTGCATCTCGCCGTAAAGATGTACGTCCCGCATCACGTCCCGGCGGTACGCCTTGAGCGTGCACCCGTAGTCGTGCAACGCCACGCCCGTGATCCGGCTGATCAGCCTGTTGGCCAGCATGGACGGCAGCCGCCGCTTCCAGAACGCGTCCCGGCGGTGCCGGCGCCACCCGCTCACGACGTCGTAATCGCCGCGCTCCATGTGTTCCAGCAGGCGCGGAATATCCGCCGGATCGTTCTG
>JAFGIZ010000274.1 GCA_016929365.1 Lentisphaerota bacterium | reverse complement strand
GCCGGCGCGGTGTTGACGCATCCGTACGCCACGGACGCGGCCGATTACCGCCTGGAGGTCGCCGCCGGCGCGATGACCGTCAGCGCCGACAGCGCCGTGGACGCGAGCGGGCGGGGTTACCGGCAGGCTCGCACGGCGGGGAACACGGCGGAGGGGGCGTCGACCGGCTGTTCGGGCGGCAGTTACGGCGGCGCGGGCGGCACGTACGACGGCACCGCCAATGCCGTGTACGGGGCGTTCCGCGACCCGCTTTATCCCGGCAGCGGGGGGGCGGGCCATTCGCGGGCCCGGGTGCACGGCGGCGGGTGCATCCGGTTGACGGCGGATACCCTGATGCTCGAGGGGTGCATCCGCGCGGACGGGCGCGCCGCCGGCAATTACCAGGCCGGCGGCGGCAGCGGCGGGGGCATCCGGCTGGACGTGGGCGTGCTGCGCGGCGGAGGCAGGATAAGCGCGGACGGCGGGGCGGGCTGTCCGGATGCCTGGAGCGGCGGCGGGGGCGGCGGCCGCGTCGCGGTGTACTACGCATTCCTGGACGGGTTTGACGCGGGGCGTATCCGGGCGCGGGGTGCCCGGGGCCGGCTTGACAAACGCCGCGAGGGGACGGCGGGGACGGTTTTCCTGAAGCCGGCAGAACGGCCGGGTTGCCTGATCGTGGACGGGTGGGACGTCGGCAGCACACTCGCCCTGTCGGTGCCCTGCGCGGCGTTCACGAATGCGTCGGAATCCTTGACCGTCGCCGGCACGCAGACGGTTGTCCGGCTGGATCCGGGTGCTGTTTGCCTGTCGAACGTGACGTTGTGCGGCGGGGCGGTGCTGACCTGCCCGGCGTCCACGACGGGCGAGGTGTTCGGGCTGGACCTCACGCTTAGCGGAACCCTGACGCTCGGGCCGGACGCGCGGCTGGACGTGACCGGCCTGGGTTACAGACAGGGGTACACGGTCAGCAACACGACCGCCGGCGGCAGTACGGGTGAGTCCGGGGGCAGTTACGGCGGGCGCGGCGGGAATCGCCGGGGGACATCGAACGCGACGTACGGCGATCCGCGCCGCGCGATGTTTCCGGGCAGCGGCGGTTTCGGGCACGTCAAGGCGGCGGTGCACGGCGGCGGGCGGATCGGGATCACCGCGCGGGCCGTGGTCCTGGACGGGGTTATCGCCGCGGACGGCCGGTCGCCCAAGGGAGCGTATGCCGGCGGGGGCGGCAGCGGCGGGGGTGTCTATCTGCGGACCGGCATGCTGTCGGGAGGCGGATCAATCACGGCGCGCGGGGCCGACGGGTCGAGTATCGCCGGCGGCGCGGGCGGCGGGGGCGGGCGCATCGCGGTATTTTACGACGTCCTCGATCCGCCGTCCGTGACGAACCGGTTCGACGCCGGCGGCGGCGCGGGCAATACGTTCGGCGAGGCGGGCACGGTGTACGTATGGGACCTGTCCCAGCCGGACCGGACGGGGCCGGCGCTGACCAACCTGTGCTGGGACGGCGGGCCGCTGCCCGCGGCGGTCGAGCGGTCCGGCGTGTTCAGCGTGACTGCCGGCGATCCCGTGGGCGTGAGCCGGGTGGTGTTCCGGCTGAACGGCGCGGCGTTGGGCACGTCGGCGGGCTGGGGCCCGGTCTACACGCGCTTCTGGAACGCGGCCGCCACGGCGGCGGACGGCCCGCACGCCTTGGAGATTCGCGCCTACGACACGCTGGACAACGTGACCGTCCTGTGCACGAACGTCCTCGTGGCCCTGGCCGTGCCGGAGGCGCCGGTGCTGACCGCGCCCGAAAACGGATTGGAGATCAATACGCCGGCCGTTGCCGTCGCGGGGACGGCGGGACCGTGTGACAGCGCGGTATTGTTCGTCGTCAACGGGGCCCCGGCGGGCGTTACGGCCGTGCCGGGTCCGGACGGCGCGTTCAGCGCGTACGTGCCGCTTGCGGAAGGGAGCAACGCCGTGTGTGCGATGGCGGCAAACCGCGCGGGGAACAGCGCGCCCTCCGCCCCGCGGACGGTGGTGGTGAATTCGGCGGTCCCGGATCCGCCTTTTGACGTCCATGCCGAAGCGCGGCCGGCCGGGTGCGTCCGGGTGGCGTGGTGGGCGCCGGTCGGTGTGCCCGTCGCGCGTTACGACGTCTGGCGGGCCGAAACCGACTTTGTGGCGACCGGCGAGGCGGTGCGCGTGGGATCGGTGGCGGGTGCCACGCGCTTTACGGATCTGGCGCCCGAGGACGGGCCGTACACGTACCGTGTGGCCGCCGTCAACCGGGCCGGGACCGTCAGTCCGCTCTCGGAGGCGGCCTGCGTGGCGGCAGACGCCACGCCGCCGCGCGCGCTGTTGGTGGCGGCGGCGAGCGCGGGGCCGCACGATGCGGCAGGGAACCGCTTCGGGCCGGGCGCGGTGGACCTTACGGTGACGGTCAGCGAGCCGCTCACGGCCGATCCGTTCCTGACCGTGGTGCCGTGCGAAAGCGCGCCGGTAGCCGTGCCCGTGGTCCCGTCTTCCGACACGGTCTACCGCGGGGTTTTCCGGATTACGGAGCTCACGCCGCCGGGTACGGCATATCTCAATTTTGCGGGCTACGATATGGCGGGTAACCGGGGCACGGAAATTAATGCGGGCGGCACGCTGATCGTGGATAACCGGGGGCCGGCGGTACAGACGCTCTCCGTTGCGCCGGCCGCGCCGGTCAAGAACGCGGCGGAGGATCCGACGGTCGTGACGGTCACCGTTGCGTTCGCCGCCGGAGACGCGCCGGCGGAGGCGCCGGCCCTGAGTTGGACGCTGTCGCATACGCAGCCCGACCCGCAGCCGGTCGCACTGCATGCTTCCGGTTCCGCGGCGTGGACGGGGTCTCTGACGCTGCCGTCCGGGGCGGGCGACCCGGCCGAATGGCTCGGCTTTGCGTACCGGGGCCTGGACGCACTGGGCAACGCGGGCACCGAGATTGCGGGGCCGTGCGCGTTCCAGGTATACCGCGGGGCGCTGCCCCCGCCGGACCCGCCGTCGGGCCTGACCGCCCGGGCGTTGCCGGGCGGCGCGGCGGCGCTGACGTGGCATGCGGTGGAGGGGGCGGACGACTACCGGATCTACCGCGGTGCCGTGTCGAACGCGCTCGCGCCGCATGCCCTCACCGGCGGTGCAGCGAACTACGCGGAAACCGCGGAGGACGGGACATACTGGTATGCCGTCGCCGCCGTGCGCACGGCGCACGGCGACACGGCGGAAAGCGCGGCGTGCGTCCCCGTGCCGGTCACGGCCGACGGAACGCCCCCGGACGCGCCCGTTGTCGCGTCCATGCGCCTGGAGCCGACCGGCTTGCGGGTCGCGTGGCGCCTGCCCGACGATCCCGCGGCGTTGGTCTCGCGTCTCTACCGGGACAGCGGGCCGATCGATGCGGCGCGTCTGCCCGCGCTCGTGCCCGTGGCGGAGCCGGGGCCGGAGACATGGGCGGCGGACCCCGCGCCGCTGCCGGGTCCGGTTTGGTACGCGGTGACGGCCTGCGATCCGGCCGGGAACGAATCCCCGCCTTCGGCCTCCGTCTATACCAATCTGTCACTGTTACCGGTCCGGACGTTGACCGTCGAACGGACCGGCCGGCAGCCGCCGCGGGTTGCCTGGACGCATGCGGCCCCGTCGCATATCGACGGGTTCGACCTGTACGTGGGGGAGCCGGGCGAGGCGCTTAAGGTGAATACGGCGCTGCTGTCTCCCGAGGCGACGGCATTTACGGACACGGGTTACGACGGGGGCGAGCGCCGGTATGTCGTGGAGGCGGTGGATGCGGCCGGCGGGGCGGCATGCCGCGGGCAGCCCCGCGCGATACGGCTGCCGCGGCTGGAAGCCGGGTTGCGACCGGATGCAGCCTTGAAGCGCGGCGTAATGAACCGGCTTGTGTACGATGTTACGAACGCCGGCGCGCGAACCGTGTGCGGGATCGGATTCGAGGTGCGGGCCGGAGGCCGGCGGCATACGGCAGCGCCGTTCGACCTGGCGCCGGGCGCTGCGCGCGCGGTGTCCGTGGTGGTGGGCGGGTACACGAACCTGCCCGGCGCGTTGACAACGGTCAGCAACCGTCTTGTCCTGACCCCGCATGCCGGGGAGCGGGCCGCGATCGGCGAGGCGGACGTCCTGGAGGTGGTCGAGGACCGGTTTACCGCAGCGTTGCGGAACACGCCTTTCACGCGCGGGGGCACGGGGTGTGCGGCCTTCACGCTGTACAACACATGCAGCGTCACCGTCGAAACTGTCGTCGCACGCGGGAATGGCGCGGCGCCCTCCGACGAAGTGCGGTTCAAACTCGAGGACGCCGCCGGGGCCGTCTACGCCGTCGCGCCGCTCCGGGAATGCGTGGGCGGCGTCTCGAACCGGCTGTGGACGCTGCCGGGGGGAACGACTGTCGCGCGCGTGGCGCCGGGGGCATCGTTCACCTGCGGCGACGTTGTTCTCGACGTGCCGACCAACGCGCCGGAGGCGGCCGTGTTGCGTCTCGAAATCGATCGCGTGCATTACCGGTACGGCACGGAGGAGCAGGTAACGATGGCGGGCCTGACGGGCACGCGTGAGATCGGGATTGTGCAGACGCCGTACACCGCGGCGGTAACCAACGTGACGCCGGCCTGCTCGCTGGGGGATGAACCGGTTTTCATTTCCGGACGGACCGCGGACCGGCGCGACGGGACGGCGGCGCCGGATGCGACGCTGCGGCTGGTTATCGAGCGGGACGGATTCGAGCGCGCCTGGGATCTGGTCGGCGACGGGCGGGGCGAATGGCGTTATGTCTTCCGGCCGGAGCCGGGCGAAAGCGGGGTCTACAACGTGTGGGCGATGCATCCGGACCGGAGCGACCGGCCCGTACAGGGCGCCTTTACGATCAGCCGGGTGGATATCGCCCCCCGCGAGATCAACCTGGAAATGCCCGTGAACTATCCGCAGCGGATTCCGGTGCGGATTGCCGCAAGCGCGGGCCTGGCCCTGACCGACGTGCGCCTGGAATACCGGCCGGAGGATCAGCCGGACGGTTGTTGTACGGCGGGTATTACGGTCGAGCCCGGGGCCGGGGTGCCGCGGATCGACGGCGGCGGGGAGGCGGTCGTGGCCGTTACGGTCTGGGGCGACAACACGGCGACGAACCGCGGCCGGCTGATGCTTGCGGTTACCAGTGCGGAAGCGCCGGCGGGCGGGTGGGGCCGGATCGAGCTGGACTATGCCTTCTCTCCCGCGTGCGCCGTGCCGGCGGCGGAGCCCGGGAGGATCGACACCGGCGTGGCCGCGGGCGGGCGGATCAGCGAGAGCCTCGTCCTGCGCAACCTCGGGTCGGCCGCGCTGGAGAACGTGCGGACGGCGCTGCGGGCGGCGGACGGCGCGGCCGTTCCCGCCTGGGCGGGGGTGCAGGCGGACCGGGCGCCCGCCACGCTGGGGGCCGGTCACGCGCGGCGGTTCAGCCTGGTCTTCGCCCCGACCAACGGGACGCCCGCCGGGGAAACGGCGCTGACCCTTCGGGTAACCGCCGACAACGCGGAACCGCTCGAGGTTCCCGTCCGGGTGGCGGTCGACGGCTCGGGCGCGGGCGGCGTTATTTTCGACGTGATCGACGCGTACTACGGGTATGCAGGGCAGGACAGCGGGGTCGGCGGGGCGCGCATCCGGCTCGACAAGCAGGACGGCGCGCCGTGCATGGCCGAACGCGACACCGACGCGGACGGCGTCGCGGTGTTCGCGGATGTGCCGTGCGGGCTCTACAACTACCACGTGTCCGCCGAGCGGCACGAGCCCGCGGCCGGCAGTCTCTGGATCAAGCCCGGCGTGACCGCCGCGGAGCGCGTGTTTCTCGATTGCGCGGCGGTCAGCGTGGCGTGGTCCGTGGTGCCCGTCACCGTGGAGGACCGCTATGACATTGTGCTCGAAGCGACCTTCGAGACGGACGTGCCGGTTCCGGTGCTTGTTGCGGCGCCGTCGTCGGCGGCGGTGCCCGCCGCCATCCGGGTGGGCGACGTGCTCCAGGGCGAGTTCCTGTTGCAGAATCACGGCCTGATCCTGGCGGAGTCTCTGCGCGCCGAGCCGCCGTCCGGCCATACGCTGTTCCGGGTCGAGCTCATGCAAGGGATTCCGGAGACGCTGGACCCGGGGGCCTCCGTGCGCGTGCCGTACCGGGCGACGTGCCTGGCCCTGCCCGACGGAACGGGCAGCGGCGGATGTGTGACGTATCCGGCCTGTATCGGTATAGACTATATGTATACCTGCGCCAGCGGGACGCAACGGTCCGGCGCGGCGTCGTTCTGCCTGACCTATACGCGCTGTCCGGTCGGCGACGAGAGCGGAACGGGACCCGTGCCCGAGTGGCGGGCGGACTACGGGTATACACCCGGGCAGGGGCCGGGCGGCGTGCCGGAGCCGGACGGGCGCCCCAAGCCGCTGGAAGGCACCTTATGCGCGCCGCCGCCGGAGGCGTGTCCGGAGAAAGACCCCTGTCCCTGTGAGGAACGCAAGGAAGCCATCGAAAGCGGGGGTGGGCGATGACCCCGTGGCGCAGCCTGCTGGTCCTGGCGGCAGTCCTGAGCCCGGCGGCGGAGACCGTCCGGGCGGATGCCACGCTGTGCGCCACGGTAAAAATGGCCGTAGAACAGGCGTTGACGCTGGAGCGGCAGGGCTTTGAAGCGCGGCTGCGGATTGCCAACGGGTTTGATCATTTGCCGCTTGAAGACATTGCCGTGGACCTGGTGTTTACCGACGCCGACGGGAGGGCCGCGGGCTATGCCACCAACACCGCGCCGGACGAGGGCGTCTGTTTCTTTGTGGGGCCGCCGACGGCCGACGGCCTGTCGGAAGAGAAATCGATTGCTCCGTCGGACAGCGCGACACTGCGCTGGTTGATTGTTCCGACCGCGCGCGCGGGCGGAACGTCGCCGGAAGGACGCGCCTACGACGTGGGCGCGCGGTTGTCCTACCGGATCGGGGCCGAGACGAACAGCATGGCCGTGGCGCCGGACACGATCGTGGTACGGCCCTTGCCCGCCTTGCGGCTGGACTATTTTCTGCCCGGCACGGTGTACGGCGACGATCCGCTTACGGCGGACACGGTCGAACCTGTGGTGCCGTTCAGCCTGGGCCTGCGTGTGTTGAACGTCGGACGCGGGGCGGCCGGGACGGTGTGCCTGGACACGGGCCAGCCGGACATCCGGCGGAACGACACCGGGTTGCCGGCGGCGTTTGCGATCGAGAGCACGGAAGTCAACGGGGTGGCGGGCGGCAACGGGCTGCGGGCCGAGTTCGGCGATCTGCCGGCGGGCGCGTCGGGCAGCGTGCGCTGGCGCATGACCTGCGCACTGTACGGGACGCTGACGAATTTTCAGGCGGCTATTTCGCATGCCGACGCGCTCGGCGGCCGGCTGACGTCGCTGATTGCGGCGACGAACGTGCACACGCACCGCCTGATCCGGAATGTCCGCGTGGACGCGGCCGGAAGCGACGCGGTACGGGACTTCCTGGCGGCGGAGGGGCGGCTTTACGAGTCGGACGGCAGTGAGAGCGCGGTCAGCAACGCGAGCGGCACGGCCGTGTTGGCGCCTGAGGCGGCCGGGTACCGGCTGGATCTCGGTGCCGCGGCGCCGGCGACGGGGTACGTATATGTGCGGATCGGCAATCCGGAGCCGGACGGGCGCATCGTGGAGCGGGTCATGCGGTCGGACGGAAAACGGTTGCGGGCGGAGAACGTGTGGCTGGAGCGCGTACGGAACGCGGCGGGCGACTGGGAAGATTGGTTGGGGCTGTTCGACGCGGATGCGGGGGGCTGTCATTACGTCCTCGCGTATGCGGACGCCCCGCCGCCGAACGCGCCGCCGGTCCTGGCGCCGATCGGGGACCGGCGCGTCTGCGCCGGCGCGGCGGTGACGATCCGCGTGACGGCGGAGGACGAGACGGTCGTCCCGGCGCTGGACGCCGGGCCTCTGCCGGCGGGGGCGGCGTTTGCGGACGGGGGCGACGGGACGGGGCGGTTCGACTGGACGCCCGCGGCGGGGCAGGGCGGGGCTTACCGTATCGCGTTCAGCGCCGGCGACGGGGAGCTGACCGCGCGGGAGACGGTGGTGTTGAACGTGACGGAGCCGGCGGGTCAGACGGGGCCGCGGGGCCTCTTGATGCGGGTGCGCTGAACCTGTGCGGAGCGCCAACCAGGCGATCCGGTTTACGCTCGTTTACTCGCGAAACTGAGTTTTTTCGTTGGCGAAGCAAGATCGGGGTCGGAATCGGCATCGGGATCGAAAGGAAGTCGGATGGGATCGAAGCCGCGACTTCGAGATTGCGCGCGGCTCCGCGCTGGAGTGCGGTGCCGTTCAGGAGGCCCCGGCGGAGTATGCAACCGGAATCGATCCCGATGCCGATTCCGACCCCGACCCCGATGGACAATGTGAACAGACAGGTCGCCAACATTGCCTGGAGGCGACGCCTGAAGGCGCGCCCCAGGCACGCGTTGGCCGAATGCACGATTGACATCATATGTAGTCGTATGTATTCTCACAGCACACAATATACACGAGGTGTGCTATGTCAAAGACCGTTACCCTGAGACTGCCTGAACCCACCTACGAGCGCTTCCGTACTCTGGCCCAGCGCGAGAATCGGCCGCTCTCGAACTTCATCGAGACAGCGGCTTCCCGCTACGTCGAAATGGAAAAGTTCGTCGACGAGTTCGAGATGGCGGAGATCGAAGCGAATTCTGAACTGAACCGAAGTCTGAAGCGCGGAATCAAAGACGCCAAGGCTGGACGAGGGCGCTTTGTCTGAGTTCCGGATATTTGAGACTGGGGAATTCCGGAAAAAACTTCGCAAGCTCCCCGCGGGGGCATCTCGGTTTGTCGAGAAGAAGCTGGCGGAGCATGTCTATCCCCAGCTCCGCCAAGACCCCTTCTTGGGCCCCAACATCAAGAAACTCAAGGGATACGATCCCGCCACCTGGCGGTATCGTGTCGGCAAGTTGCGGGTGTTCTTCATGGTGGACCCGGCTGAACGGACCATCTTCATGCTTTCGGTCGACGACCTTCGCGACGCGTACCGATAGAGAACGGCTAACCAGATGAATCCAGCATATTATCGCTGGCACGCCAAATGCGGATTCACGACGTTGTGCCAGGAAGATCGAGTTGACGCGAGCCTGTATGTGGCATAGCATAGCTATAGACATCCTCATGCCGGAGGGCGGAATGAAGACCGTTCAGATGACACTTGACGAAGATTTGGTGCGCGGCGTTGATCGCGTCAGAAAGAAGCTACACCTGAGCCGTTCTGCTTTCACCCGCAACGCGCTCCGCGAGTCTCTCGCTCGGTACAGCGTTGCCCAACAGGAGAAGAAACACCGCGAGGGATACGAACGCCATCCTGTAGCGGCGGATGAGTTCTCCGCATGGGAAGCGGAACAGGACTGGGGTGAGCAATGAGACGCGGCGAGATCCGATGGTACAAGTTCGCGGGGCCGGACAAGAAGCGGCCTGTGCTGGTACTGACCCGCGATTCCGTTCTGGAGTACCTTGGCGAAGTCACCGTCGCCCCCATAACCAGCACCGTTCGGGACATACCGTCGGAAGTCACTCTCTCTGCGGCTGACGGCGTCCGACAAGACTGCGCCATCAACTGCGACCATCTGCAGACTGTGTCAAAAAGGAAGATTGGTGCCTTGGTCACGACGCTTTCCTCCGCTAAACTGGCATCCGTGAGTCGAGCTGTCCGGTTTGTGTGCCCGTGACAGCCGCGCCAACCGCGGCCTCCCCGGTCCGGTGACTCACAACATTGGGAGTGTATGAACAAATGACAACACAATCGAATATGCCAAACATCGTCTACTTTCTTGTCGACGACATGGGCTATGGCGACGCCTCGTGCTTGAATCCCGACGGGAAGATCCAGACCCCGAACATCGACCGCTTGGCCGGGGAAGGCATGATATTCGCGGATGCCCATTCCAGCTCGGCGGTCTGTTCTCCAACGCGCTACAGTGTGCTAACAGGGCGCTATAATTGGCGGTCGTCGCTTCAGAAGGGAATCGTCGGTGTGTACGGCGACCCGCTCATTGCAGAAGACCGTTTAACCGTGCCCGGATTCCTTCAGCAGCACGGTTACCATACTGCCTGCATTGGCAAATGGCATCTCGGACAGGGCTGGGACATCGAGGTCGATGACGACTTCCGGCCGGAGCATGGATATGACAGTACTGCCGCCCGCGATCTTGAAGCAAGCGAACAGCAACGGCAGCGTTGGCGGGAGGCCTTCCTCAAGCCCACAACGGGAGGGCCGACCACACGCGGGTTCGACTATTATTTTGGTGTCGATGTTCCGAACTGGCCGCCCTATTGCTTCATCGAGAATGACCACACGGTGGGCACGCCTTCCGAATTCTTGCCCACACGACTGATAGGTAACAATCTGGCCAGCCTGCAAGGCCCGGCCATGCCTTACTGGCATTTCGAGCAATTGCTTCCGACCTGGGCGAAGAAGGCAGAATGCTATATCAAGGAGCGTGCAAAAGCGGATGAACCGTTCTTCCTTTATCTCCCCATGACCTCCCCCCACACACCGCTGTCGGTCAACAAGCCCTTCATCGGAAAGAGCGGTCTGAACAATCTCTATGCCGATCTGGTTATCGAAACCGACGACATACTCGGTCGCGTGCTCGATTCACTTGAGAGGCATGGCGTGGCCGACAACACACTTGTGATTTTTGCCAGTGATAACGGCTGCGCACATTACATTGGTGCAAAGGAAATGGAAGCACAGGGACACTTCCCCAGCGGTCCGTATCGTGGGTACAAATCCGACGCCTGGGACGGCGGGCATCGCATCCCCTGTATCGCCCGCTGGCCCGGCATCATTGAGCCCGGAACGGAGTGTAGCTCTCTTGTATGCCTGTCAGACCTGATGGCGACGTGTGTGGACATCGTGGGTGCCAAACTACCGGACAACGCCGGCGAGGACAGCATCAGCATGATGCCGCTGTTCAGGGGAACGGGCGCCAGCGGGCGCAGAACAGTGGTGCATCACTCCAGCATCGGTAAGTTTGCCATTCGCAACGGTCGTTGGAAGCTTGTGCTCTGCCCGGGATCGGGAGGCTGGACCTACAATGATGCCGAGGCGGCCAAGGATGGTTTGCCCCTGGTTCAGCTTTACGACATGCAGGTTGACCCCGGGGAAGCAAAAAACGTTCAAGCCGAACAACCGGACAAGGTCAGGGAGCTGCTCGCTTTGCTGAAGACATATGTCTCCAATGGCCGTAGCACTCCCGGAACGCAGCAGAACAATGATGTGCCGGTCGATATCTGGAAACTCGACACAATGCCCGATGTCGATCCGTCAATTCTGGATGACTATTAACAGAAGACACCCAACAAGCCGTTGCTCGCGACGGCTGACAGCCGCCCGAGAACGGTGGCGTTGTGCTAAACCGAAGGAGGTGATGATGAAACGCTCAATTCGAGCTGTATTTGCAGCCACGTTCATGATTATTGGAGGGACGGATGCCATGGCGATCGAAGAGGCGGCATACACCGTTGTAAAACAGGAAAACAGGTTTGAGATCCGCGATTATGCATCGCATATCCTCGCCGAAACCGTTGTGGACGGAGATCTCGAGGAGGCCGGAAAAAGCGCATTCAACAGGCTCTTTCGATATATCTCCGGCGACAACCGGTCGCGCGCCAAAGTGGCCATGACCGCACCCGTTTCCCAGGAGCCGATGGGAGAGAAGATTAAGATGACGGCACCCGTAGGACAGCAGCGTGTTCAGGAAAAGTGGGCTGTAAGTTTCATGATGCCGGCCTCGTACACGCTGGAAACCATTCCGGAACCAGATGACCCGAAGGTCACATTGCGCCAGGTTCCAGCTCGTCGGATGGCCGCAGTACGCTACTCCGGTGTCTGGAACGAGAAGGGCTACCTGAGGCACAAGGCGGAACTTGAGTCATGGATTGAAAGAATGGGCCTTGGCATTGCGGGTAAGCCGATATGGGCTCGCTACAACCCTCCTTTTATGCCGTGGTTCTTGAGACGGAACGAAATTCTGATTCCGGTCGATGCAGGCACCGGCCATGAGGAAGCCCAACAATCGCATGGAGAAGCGACACCGTGAACCGCGCCGGGCACGGCTCACTGAGTGCCTCAGGCGTATGTTGGCGGGACAGGACGGAAAGGGCCCGGATCTAACGGCATCGTAATCAGCGAGGTGAAGCCGAGCGGTCATCGTACTCCGGACCGTAATCGACGGGACGCATCCGGAGGCGGGAAGCGCGATTACGAGCAGGAGCAACGGGGAAGACACGACGCCATGGATGACTATACACTCTTGATCGACCTGCACCGGCACGGGCAGCGGCAGGGGCCGGGCGGGGATGCCGAGACGGAACAGGCGCTCGAGCTGGGCAGGGTCGACCGGACGGCGCCGCTGACGGTTGCGGATATAGGTTGCGGCACGGGGGCCTCGGCCCTCCTGCTTGCCCGGCTCCTGAATGCCCGGATCACCGCGGTGGATGTCCTCCCGGACTTCCTGGACGAGCTGGCAAAAAGGGCTCAACGCATGGGGGTGGCCGACCGGATCTCGACGCGTGCCTGTTCCATGGACGACCTGCCGTTCGCGGACGCGTCCCTGGATGTCATCTGGTCCGAGGGCGCCATCTACAACATCGGATTTGAGAAAGGCGTAGCGGACTGGCGGCGCTACCTGAAAGCCGGGGGCCTGTTGGTTGCTTCCGAGATCACGTGGATTACGGACGCCCGTCCGGCGGAACTCCAGGACCACTGGGACCGCGAGTATCCTGAAATCGATGTGGCCTCCGCCAAGATCAGGATCCTGGAAAAGCACGGCTATGCGCCGGCCGGGTATTTCGTGTTGCCGGAACGGTGCTGGCTGGATGCGTATTACCGGCCCATGCAGGCCGGGTTTGAGGACTTTTTGAAGCGGCATGGAAACAGCGAAGCCGCACGCGCGGTCGTCACCGCGGAGCAGCGGGAAATCGACCTTTACGAGACGTACAAGGCGTACATCAGCTACGGGGTATACATCGCGAGACGACTCGCGTAACACGGCGGCCAGCCCGGCCTTCGCCGGCCGCCGGCCGCTCAGCCAAGCACGCGGGCCTTGTCGGCGCACTCGGCATACTCGGCGTCGGCGCGGGAATCCCAGACGATGCCGCCGCCGACCCCGTATTCCGCGCGGCCGGCGGCGCGGTCCACGCAGGCGGTGCGGATCGCGACGCTGAACTCCGCGCGGCGGCCGGGCGAAACGACGCCGAGGCAGCCGGTATAGACGCCGCGCGGGTCGGGTTCCAGGCTTTGGATGATCTGCATGGTGCGCACTTTCGGCGCCCCGGTGACCGAGGCGCAGGGGAAGAGGGCGCGCAGGATCCCGGAGACCGGCGCGTCGGTGCGGCTGCGGACCGTGGAGGTCATCTGCCAGACGGTCGGGTAGGCCTCAACGGTGAAAAGCGGGCCGGCCGTGACCGAGCCGGGGCGGGCGATGCGGCCCATATCGTTGCGGAGCATGTCCACGATCATGACGTTTTCGGCCCGGTTCTTGGCCGAGGCGCGCAGGCTTCGGGCTTGCGCGCGGTCGGCCGCGGGCGTGGCGCCGCGCGGGGCGGTGCCCTTCATGGGGCGCGACTCGAGCCGGTCGCCGTCGAGCTTGAAGAAGAGCTCGGGCGAGGCCGAACAGACGGCGAACGCATCGGTTTCAATATACGCCGCATGGCGCGCCCGCTGGTTCGCCGCCAGCCGCGCAAACAAGGCCTCGGGCGGGCCCGCATACGGGGCGCGGAGCCGGAAGGTGTAGTTGACCTGGTAGGTATCCCCCTGCCTGAGCAGGCCCTTGATCGAGGCGATGGCGCGGCGGTAGGCGGGACGCGTAACGGAGGGTGTCCAGGGGCCGGCGGCGCGGGCGTCGGCCGCGGCTTCCGGCGGCCGGGCGGGGGCGGGCGCGCGGTAGAACCCGAACCACACGAGGGGCAGCGGGCAGGCGGCATGGGCGGTCAACGCCGCATCCAGACCCGGGGCCGCCTCGTAGGCGACAAAGCCCACGGCGTGGAGACCGTCTGCGGCGGCGGCGTCCGCCCGCTGGAGGACCGGCCACACGTCCTGCGGCCGGTGCGCCGCAACCACCTCCACGGGATTGTCGAAGCGGCGCCACGGCGCGCCCTCGTCCGCCCCCCAGAGGAGGCAGCGGGCTCGGCCGGAACGGGTGGGATGCTGCGTGTGCGCGGTCACGAGCGGCTGTTCAGAAAAGGTAACGCCAGCCGGCGACGGCTTCGTGGTCCGTTTCGAGCGGGCCGTCTTCCTCCAGGGGAAGACGGAGGGAGAGTTCCGCGGCCCAGCGCCGCGCTTCGTACAGCAGGCCGAGGGCGAGGTCGAGAGAGCGGTCCCCGTCGTCCGTGAAGTTGTTCAGCGATTCGGCCATGGTATACCAGGCGCCGCGCGTATCCGCGGCGTACCGCGCGGGCGCCAGGCGATAAAGATGGGAGGCGTTGAAGGAGACGGTGTCCGGCCCGTCACGGTAGCCGAGCCATTCGCATGCGGCGTTGAGGCCGTGGCGGCCCAGGATGGCCGTGGTGACCGCGCCCAGCCGGGGGAACGCCTCGTCGGGCACGGCGGTGTCGATGCTGCCGGGCAGGGACAAGCCGCCGAGCAGCGAGGCGCGCCAGGTATTGAGCGGGCCGAGGTCGCGTTTCAGGAACCGGTACTTGAGCCGCGTGGTGATGAGCCCGAGCCCGGTCTCGTCGCCGGCGCCGGTATCCACGCGGCGGACGTCCGCGTCGAGCAGGAGGGCCAGCTCCGAACGGAAGCCGTAGGCGAGTTTGAGCAGGGCGGTTTGCTGATCCACGTCCGTTCTTCCGGCTTCCCCGTATTCAGCATGGGAGAGCAGCAGGCGCAGGTAGAGTTGGTTCGCCCCCGGATGCGTGGCCGCGTCCATGAAGGCGGGTTCCTGCGCCGGGGCGCGGGGTCCAGCGAACGTGACGCCGAGGGCGAGGGCGGTCAGGGCGTACCGGAGTGTCTTCATGGCCCCGGTTCGGCGGGTTGAACGTCCTTGAGCGTGAAGCCGGCCTGTTCGACGGCGCCGGCGAGGGTTTCGCGCGTGACGGCATGTCCGTCTGCGAGGGTCACGGTGACCGCGCCGGTATTGAGGTCGATGACGGCCTCTTCCACGCCGGCCAGGCGCCGGAGCTGGCCGTCGAGGTTATTGGAACAGAGCGGACAGCTCAGGCCGTGCACCGTGAGGACGACGGCGCCGTGCGGCAGAACGCCGCCGGCGGGGTTCCCGGTCTGCTCCGCGGGGGGCGAACTCGCGCAACCGGCCAGCAGGCCGGCGACGATAACGGCGGTCAGGGCGGTTCGAATCGGCATACGATGCTCTTCTCCTTTTGAGGGCGCAACGGCGGCAGGCGCGTCGCGTGCGGCCGCTCCGGACTACGCCGTCTCCAGTTTCGCGATCATGGCCCGGATCATGCGCATGTGGCGGGATTCTTCATTCTGCAGGGTGATAAGCAGGTCGCGCACGAAGTCGACGGAGGTATGCGCCGCCAGCTCCGCGTAAAAATCGCGCGCCTGTGTTTCTTTCTCCAGCGCCTTGTGCAGGATGGCGTCCGGAGCGGTCAGGGGTTCGGACATGCACATACTTCTTATTTCCGTATGACTTTTCCGCCGGGCAAAATCGGGTCGTGACGCGACACCCCGAAAGGATACACTGCGGACGTTTATGGCTCAAGGAGTAACACCGACAGGGACAACAGAAAGGCATTGAACGTGGAACAGGACGACAAGAAGGAATTTCTCGCGCGTGAGGGCCGCACACGGCAGGCCGACGGGAGGCCCGGGATTCGTGATGACGCCGAGGCGTCGGATTTCTGCCGGCGACTGGATCCGGTCGGGCGCATTCTCGAGATGGAGGGCTGGACGTGCTGGGGCTGTTCGCCGATCGAGGGGCCGGACGGCCGGGTTCACGTCTTTTTCTCGCGCTGGCCGGCCGACTGCCCCGAGATGGGGCCCGGCCCCATGGCGGGCTGGCCGTACCTGTCCGAGGTGGGGCACGCTGCGGCAGATACGCCGGAGGGCCCCTATACCTTCCTGGGCACGGCGATTCCGGCCGGACGCGGCGGGGCCCGCTGGGACGGCCAGGCGGTGCATAACCCGACGGTGCACAGGATCGGGGACCGGTACGTGATCTTTCACATGGGCAACAGCCGGCCGGATCCCTGGCCGGACGAACCCCGGGCCCGTTTCAAGGCCTTGATCGAGACCAAGCGCGTGGGCGCGCACGCGGCCGATTCCCTGGACGGCCCGTGGGAGCCGCTGGGCGCGGGACCGCTTGTGGAAGCAGGTACGCGGCCGTCCTGGGACGACGCCATGACCAGCAATCCGGCCTACCTGGCCCATCCTGACGGGCGCCATTTTCTCTATTACAAGGGAATGGATTTCGAGAGCTGGGAAACGCGCTACGGCCATCGGATGTACGGCCTGGCCGTGGCGGGGCGGCCCGAGGGGCCGTACCGCAAGCACCCGGACAACCCGATCATCGACTATCCCGAACTCGGCCCCGGCGTCGAGGACGGATACGCCTTTGCCGAGAACGGGAGGTTCTTTTTCGTGATGCGCGACATGGGCCTGTTCGACCACACGGGCGGCCTGATTCTCGAGTCGGAGGACGGCATCCAGTGGGGCAATCCGAAAATTGCCTATTACGGGCTGGAACACTATTTGGACGAGTCGGCAGAGGCGCTGGAGCGCGGCAATCAGCTTGAACGGCCGCAGATCCTGATGCGCGAGGGGCGGGCGGCCTATCTGTTCGCCGCGGCCGTCGGCGGCCGTTACGGCACGGCGAGCCCCGTTGTGTTGCGGCTGACTGCCTGAACGCGAGTCATTGTACTGTAACGGAGGCGCGGGGGTCGAAGGGGTTCCGGCGCACGGCCAGCGAGAAGAGGTACGGGTAGGCGGTCTTGAGGTGCGCCATGTAGTCGATCCAGGCGCGCAGCATGCGGGTGTAGGCGCGCTTGATGTCGCCGGCCAGGTGGAGGGCGTCGGAATCGGGGCGCGGTTCCGAGAAGTCCCGGGCGGCGAGTTCTTCGGCCAGGTGTACGACCGCCCACAAGACGTCCGTAAACGCCTCGTGTTCGAGCAGGTTCGGATTTTCCAGGAGCCGCATCAGGCTGTCCCGCCGCGAGAGCAGGAACGCCTGCAGCCCGGCGAGGTCGCGGCCGCGGCAGTCGATCTCGATGTCCGTTGCCTGCACCCGCAGGGCGGCGTCGCGGAAATTCCTGTCGGTCCATTGCGCATCGGGCTTGAGCGCGTCCTGCAGCGGACCGAGGTTGGTGCAGAACCCCGAGAGCTGTTTGAGCAGCGCGTTCCCGGTTTCACTGAAAAACACGCCGATGACCATGTTCAGCTTGTGGAGCATGACCTTTTTTTCCCGGCGGCTGAGCAGCTGGTGCAGGATCAAAGTGACCAGCAGGACTTCGATCGGGACGAACGCGATATCGCCGACGAGGTAGATGAAAATATGATGCGCGTCGTGGAACACCGTGAAGTGCAGAAAATAGAACAGCGCGGACAACGCGATGAGCGCCGCGCCGAACGCAATCTGCCAATGGGGCCATTTCTTCATGCCGGAACCTCCCTGCTCGTGTTGCCGGCTGCGACTATAGCGGCGTGCCGGACGGGATGCACGCGCATTCCGGGGCCGAACGTGCTGGCCAAAAGGGAGGAGATCCGCTTAAGTGGATGCCCGGCCGGCGCCCCGGGGAGCGGGTGTGCCGGATGCGATGGGGGCGATACCATGAGGATGCCGTTGCGATGCGCCCGGCCGGCGCTGCGCCCGGGCCTGTGCGCGTGGGCGGCCTTGTGCCTTTGTCTTCCGGCGTGGGGTGCGCCGGCGCGCGAGTTTGTCTTTGATCCGGAACCGGCGGAGGGGCGGCGCGTCCGGCGGGTGCGCTACGGCTTCACGGCGTCGAACACGAGCGGCGAACCGCTGCGGGCGGCGCGGCTCCGGGTTGCCGTTCCGCTCCGGCACGCGGCCGGGCAGCAGGCCGTGCGGCTGCGGTGCAGCCACGCGGCCGATTGTCTGATCGATACGAACGGCAACCCGGCGCTGTGCTTTGTGCTGGACGGCCTGCCGCCCTACGGGCAGCGCGAGATTGCGATCGAGGCGGAGGTGCTGACGGCCGGGCCGCCGGACGATCCGGAGCCGGCGGGCCCCGCCGCGGCAGCCGCCCGCCGCGCGTTCGGGCAGGTGACCGGGGCGCTGGTGTATGACGGGTATCACAAGGCCGAGCGCGGGGCGGCCTGGGCTTTGGCGCACGGGCGCGGCGACTGTTCGGAATACGCGGCGGCGCTGGTCGCCCGGTGCCGGGAGGCCGGGGTGCGGGCGCGGCGGGTCAGCGGTTTTTGCTGCAAGCGCGACGGTATATTGGACCCGGCGGGGTTCCATAGCTGGGTGGAGTACCACGACGGGCGCGCCTGGCGCGCGGCCGATCCGTTCTACGGCCGTTTTGCGCCGTCGCCCGCCGATTACGTTGGCTTTGTGCGGCACGCCGATCCCGACGGCGGGGCGGCGGTGTTCCGCTGCAGCGGGGAGGGGTTGCGCGTGCGCATGCATGCGCCGGGCGGCGGGGGCGGCGCCGGGCCGCCGCGTGTGTTGAACGCGGGCGAACCGCGTGCCGCGGGCGGGTGCCCTTGCGGGTCGGCCGGCCGGAGCGGCGCGGCCGGGTCAGTACAACGCTAGGATCGCGTCCGCCACCTGGTCCACGCTGAGCGGTGTCGTGTCGATCTGGTGCGGCACGGCGTCGTAGAGGGCGCGGCGCTTTTCAAGGATGGACCGTATGGTCTGCAGCTTATCGCCGCCTTCCAGCAGGGGGCGGTGCGTATCGCGCGCGACGCGTGCGAGGATCGTCTCCGGCTCGGCCCGCAGGCACACGACCAGCCCGGTCCGCGCAAAGTCCTCCACGTTGCGGGGATCGAGCACGATGCCGCCGCCGGTCGCGATCACGAGGCCGCTGCGCGCGGCGAGCTCCCGTACCAGGGCGCGTTCAAGGGCGCGGAAGCGGGCCTCGCCCTCATGCGCGAACATGTCGGAGATGGTCCGGCCCTCGCGCGCCTCGATCGTTGCGTCCATGTCGAGGTAGGCCAGGTTCAACCGCGCGGCGAGCGTCCGCCCCACGGCCGTTTTGCCGGTGCCCATGAAACCGACGAGTACGATGTTGCGGGCGGAAGACATGAG
>JAFGIZ010000273.1 GCA_016929365.1 Lentisphaerota bacterium | reverse complement strand
TGTGGCGATCTTCGTCGACAACGAGCATGACGAGGATGGAGAACGACGACGATCGAGACAAAGAGCGCGACGAAGCTGGGAACGGGGATCGGCAGCGATCAGCCGAGTGAGTCAGAACCTTCGCATGATCATGTCACAGGGCCCCATCGTGGGCGGGCCGGAATTCTGTTGAGCCGCCGGTGTCCATGCCGTACTTGAGTTCAACATTGGGACAGCCTATCGAATGCGAACAGCCAACAGTCAACAAGGAACAGCCAACATTCTGGCGTTCTTCTTGGCCGTTTCGATGCTCCGATACAGTATCGAGATCAATTCGTCGGTTTCCTGTAGCAGCGGTTTGAGCTTGCTCGCCGGCTTGATGAGCTGCGCCTTCATGATGATCGTGAGCCAGGTTTCGGTTTCGCGCAGTTCCTTCAAGGCAACCTTGAGCTTATGCACGAAGTCTGCGGGAGACTCGGCGCTCTGAGCCTCACCGTGGTTGGGTGCCGGAGCGGTGCCACTTCTCAAGACCTGAGAGCAGACATGCTTGCCTGTCTTGCTGTTTGGCAAGGCCTCACAGAGTTTGACAATCCTCACTGCGTGCTCAATCAGTCTGTCATGCAAATCGAACTCACGTGCCTTCGCCATACTGTTGTTTCCTTCTTGCGTTGGCTGTTGGCTGTTCCCTGTTCGCTGTTGAATGTTCAGAATAGCGGCACGGGACACCCATATTCAAATCTCAACCCAATGTTTGCTGGGGTTTTCGAGCATCATTTTGGGCGATGTTGAACTCAGGGCCTCATTGTAAGCGGGCCGGAATTCTGTTGAGCCGCCGATGTCCATGCCGTAGGGTTCCGTTCCGTATGGATCGTCTCCAACGCGTTCTGATTGCCGTCGCGGTCCTGGTTGCGGCGCCGCTCCTGGCCGCGGAGCCGGCCGGGTACGGGGCGCTGACCCTGACCCCCGAGGCGGATGCGGCGGGTCACGGCCGGGCGGTATTCGCCTGCGAGGATGCGGACCGTGCGGCGGTCCTGCAGAGCAAGCTCCTGGCCGACCTGACCTGGGATGCCGGGCTGGAGTGGAAGCCGCTCGACCTCGGGGCCGGCCGCAGCGGCCGCCAGGCCCCGGGTATCGGCGCGGTGGCCGTCGTCCGGCAGGACGACTCGGTGGCCGTCGTCTCGGCCGCGGACGCGGCCGGGCTGCGGGAACAGCTCGATCGCTTCGGCTATGCCGCCGGGACAGCCGATTTCACGCCGGCCGCACGGCACCCGCCCAGCCTGGACTTCTTCGACAACCGGTCGGTGGGCGTTTACTTCCATGCCCTGGATCCCAAGGACGGCGCGCGGGGGTCGGCGCGCTACGATCCGGAGCGCCTGGGCTCCCGTTATGCCTTTGCCCGCGAGCAGGGGCTGGACCTCGCGTTGCACAACGGGCCGTACTTCGGGTTTCGCAACCTGGCGGACGGCCCGCCGCACATGTTCCCCGTCACGTATGCGCTCGAACAGGCGCGGGCGCACGGGTTGGCCGCGAACATTCATTTCGGCCTGCACCAGGCGCCCTGGTGGATGCGCCTGCGTTTTCCGGACCAGGTCTGTCAGATGGACCCCTATGCGATTCCCGGATGGAGCAGCAGTTACGCCGGGCCGGCGGGCGGCACGCATCTCAGCCTGTATGCCGGCGAGCGTGCCATGGGCTATGTGCATCGCCACAATCTCGCGGCCCTGGCGGGGCTCCGCGCATCCGGGGGCGACGCCCTGGCCTGCATCCGCCTGACCGCCGGCCGCCCCGGCGACGAGCTGGGCCTGCACATGCTCTCCGGTGAATTCATGGACTATTCGCCGGCCGGCCAGGCCGGATTCCGCGACTGGCTGCGGACCGCGCGCGGGCTCGATCTTGCCGCGCTCGGCGAGCGCTGGCACGGGGACCCCGGGCGCTATACGAGCTGGGAGCAGGTACGGATGCCGTCCTGTTTTTCCTTCTTTGGCGATTTCGGCGACGCCACCTGCAACCTCCTCGAGGACTGGCTCTGGCGCCCGGACGATCCGGATGCCGCGGAGGCGGAAGGCTGGGGCCGCGCCGACTACGTCCCCGGCGCCGACTGGACGCCGGTGGACCTGGCGCCTTCGCAGAAGCAGCTTTTCCTGTGGGGCTCCGAACGCGTCGAGGCCCTGCGCCGCAACGGGGAGATGACGGCCTGGTTCCGCAAGACGTTCGACCCCTCGGCCTGGCGCGCGGCGCACGCCGGCGAACGCGTGTACCTCGTGGCCAACACGTACGACCGCAAGCCGGTGGGCGTGTACCTGAACGGCCGCGACCTGGGCGGTATCGAGCCGGAGGTCGCGTGGCGCGGGCCCATCGCCCTGGACGTGACCGCGCTGATAGCGGACGGCACAAACCGCCTCTGCCTGCGCGTGCCGCAGGGCTACATCCACGGACCGGTTTTTCTGACGACGACGAAACCGGCGCGCTATCCCTGGCTCGGGCGGCATGCCAACGCGCGTTTCGTCGATCTCAAGGAGTGGCACCTGGACCGGCTTACAGGCGGGTGGCAACGCCTGGCGCAGCCGGTGCGGGCGCGCGAGTCCGAACGCCCCCTGATGTTCGCGCCCGGCGGCGCCTGGGACCTGGCGGATCGTTTCGGGGCCTTGAAACGCGAGGTCGGCTTCAACTGCATCCAGCATACCGGCGGCGGATCGTACTATTTCCCCTGGTGGGCCGGCCTCGGCTACGTCATCGGCGCGTACGGAAGCAGCGAGGAAGGCAATACCATTCGCGACCCCGCGCGCCTGGATGCCGAGCTGGCCTGGATGCTGCTCAACGGGTACGGCCATCACAACTACTTCTACGACGTTGCAGACTACCGCGAGATCGAGCAGGCCACGGGTTGGCTGACGCGTTCCCGGCGCCGGCGGGAGCTGGTGGGCAAGGCCGTCTGGATGCGGCCCAAGATCGCCGTCCTGCGTTCCGCGCGGGAGGTGCGGCTCTTCCCGTACGCCAACACCGCCTTGAGCTGGGATATCGGGCGCGGCTCGCTCCAGGCGGTCCACTACAATCACGTCTACGTGACCGAGACGGAGATCCGGGCCGGCCGGGTCGCGGACTATCCCGTGCTTTTCGACAGTAATTCGCCCGTGCTGGACGACGAGACCCTGGCGGCGATCGAGGCCTACGTCCGGGCCGGAGGCATTTTCGTGGCGCTCAACGCCACCGGGCGCCACGGGATGTTGGAGGCGGACGCGTGGCCGATTACGCGGCTGACCGGCTTCGAGGTCCTCGGCGAGCGCCGCAACATGCTGGTCACCGTGGCGGAGGATACGACGCTCCTGCCCAGCCTGGCCGGGCACAGCTTCAACGGCGAGGGGATCGCGGTCAACTGGATGGGTGAGAACCACGCGCGCGACCATGCCGTCGCGCTCCGGGACGATGCCGGGGCGGGCGAGGTGCTGGCGCGCTGGGAAGACGGCGCCATCGCGGCCGGCCGCCGCCGCCTGGGTAAGGGCCAGGTCGTGGTGCTCGGGTCCACTTTCTGGCGCAGCGCCTCCGACCGCGCGGGCAACGGGCTGGCCCTGAACGGCCGGATCCAGAACCTGTTTCTCGGCGACCTGTTCGAAAACCTGGGTATCGTGCGGTGGGTTGACTGCAATCGCGAACAGGTGTGGGTGCGCCGGTTCGTGACCAAGAACGGACTGCAGGAGTGGATCATGGCCTGGAACAGCGGGATGGACGAGCCGGCCGGTCTGCGAATCGCCTGGCCCGCCGGCCGGGCGCCCGGCAGGGTCCTCGAGCTTGTTGCCCGGCGCAACGTGGATTTCGCTTATGCGGACGGCCGCGTCGTGCTTGACGGGGTGCGGCTGCCGGGCGGCGAGCTGCGCGTGTTTGCCGTGGACCGCACCGGCCCGGCCGGTGCGATGGCCCACTGGCTGGCGGAAAAGACCCGGACCCGGACGCGGGTGGTCCCCGAGTGCCGTATCGACGAGGCCGACCTGCCGCCGGCCGGTATGCTCGTGCTCGAGGCGTTCCGTTTCCGGCCCGGCGGGGACGATGACGCCGGGTGGCTGACCGAATCCACGGCCGCGGCGCCCTGGCGCGAGGTCGGGGCCGGGTTCTGGGACGATCTTGGCTGTCCCGCGCGCGGCGTGGGGTATTACCGGACGCAGGTTGAGGTGCCCGGGGACTGGGCGGACCGGCGCGTCATGCTGGCGTTCGCGTCCTTTAACGAGCCCGTCTTCCTGGAGCACGCCACGGCCTATGTCAACGGCCGCGAGGTGGGCCGCTACCGGGGCCGTGCCTGGGCGAATTTCGATGTGACCGAGATTACCGACGCCCTCCGGCCGGGGACGAATGACATGGCCTTCCGGGTGGAGGCCGCGGAAGGACGCGGCGCGTTCGTCGGGCAGGTCGTGATTTATCCCCTGGAACGCGCGGCCGAGGCCGTCGCGGTAACAGCGGGCTGGCGCCTGTACACCGACAACGTCACGTCCGCGGCAACGGAGCTGCCCGTGCGGGCGCAGGGCCGTTTCCTCGCCGTTGCCGCCGCCGTACCGCCCGCGTGGCAGGGGCATGAGCGGGATATCCTGCTTGAGTTCGAGACGGATTCCCGGTGGATCGGCAGCGTGGTCGTGAACGGCCGGCCGGTCAACTTCAACCAGTTCCTGCACCCTTACGGCGAGATCAGCCAGGCGCCGCTATACCCCTGGGTGCGGCCCGGCGCCGTCAACACGATCGAACTCTGGCCCTATGCGACTATCCCCAACGCCCGGGGCGCGGCCCGGGCGGCGACCGCTCCGCTGGATCTGCGGCACGTCCGCCTCGTGCGCCGTGCGCCTTGACCCCCGGCGCCGGCCGTCGGGAGCGGGACGGCACCCTGCAATCGTTAAAAAATTAACAAATAGGTGTTGACGCGTTCCGGCCCCGTGTCGTAGTGTGCCTGCATGCTCAGGACCAAGATATTCAAGCGGCTGGCCCTGGTGGTCGTGTTGTTCGCCGTGCTGTCGATTCTGCTCGGCGTGCGCACGATTCAGAGCCGGGTGCTGCAGGAGGCCCAGACGCGGGTCCGCCTGGATTTAAGCAGCGCCTGGGCGGTCTATGACAGCCAGCTCGACAAGATCCGCACGATCGTCGCGTTGAGCGCCGCGAAGCAGGCGGTGATCGAACTGTGCGCCGCGGGGGACTGGGACGCGCCGGAGGTCCGCAACCGGCTGGACCGGATCCGGGTGCGGTTCGGCCTGGACTACCTGGGGGTCACGGACGCCGAGGGGCAGGTGCGGCTGCGCACGACGCCGCCGTACGCGGCGGGCGATTACCGCACGACCGATCCGGTCGTAGCGGAGGCCTTGAACGGCAAGGCCGCGGCGGGGATGCAGCTCCTGTCGAGCGCGGAGCTGGCCCGGGAGGCGGAGGGGCTCCGGGAGCAGGCCTTTCTGGAGCTGGAAAACACGCCGCGGGCGCGGCGCACGACGCGGGAGGTTGAAACCCGCGGCATGGTGATGACTGCCGCGGCGCCGGTGACGAGCCAGGGCGGCGTGACGGGGGTGGTCTACGGGGGCCTGCTGGTCAACCGGAATTTCGAGCTGATCGACCGCATCCACGAGGTCGTGTACGGCGACGAGATGTACGAAGGCGCGCCGCTGGGCACGGCAACCGTGTTCCTGCACGACAGCCGGATTGCGACGACCGTCCGGCGGGCCAACGGCAACCGGGCGCTGGGCACGCGCGTGTCCAAGGAAGTGGCCGACCGCGTGCTGGACAACGGGGAGCCGTGGATCGGCGAGGCGTTCGTGGTGCGCGACTGGTATTTGACGGCCTACGAGCCGATTCGCGACGGGCACGGCGAAGTTATCGGCATGCTGTACGTGGGCATTTTGAAGGAGCCTTTTGTCGATTACGGGCGCAGCCTGATCTGGCGGTACGTGGGACTGTCGGCGTTCGTGCTGGTCGTGGCGCTGGTCACGGCGTTCCTGCTGGCGGGCCGGCTGGCGGCGCCGATCCACCGGCTTGTCGAGGCCAGTAACCGTATGAAAGACGGCTCGTCGGCCGTCCCGGTCCCCTGCGAAGGGGCCTGCTCGGAGACGGAGGCGCTGATCCACGCGTTCAACGGCATGACCCGGACGCTGGCCGAGCGCGAGGAGCGGCTGCGGCAGCTCAACCGCAGCTACATGGAGACCCTGGGCTTCGTTTCGCACGAGCTGAAAAGTCCGGTGGCCTCGATCATGAATTACGTGTATCTTCTGCGGGAAGGCAAGTTGGGTTCTCTGAACGAGAAGCAGCAGCGGGCGCTGCGCTCGATCGATTCGGGCGGCCACCGCCTGGTCGAGATGGTGCGGCATTATCTCAACCTGTCGCGTATCGAGAACGGCGAGTTGTCGCCGGCCCCCGCGACGCTGGCCGTGCGGGGCGAGGTGGTGGACCCCGTGCTCGAGGCGCTGCACGGGGAACTGGAGGAAAGGGGCATGCGCGTCGACAACCGCATCGGGGCGGACGTGACGGTGCACGCCGACGGCAATATGATTCGCGAGGTCTTCGAAAACCTCTTGAGTAACGCGCTCAAGTACGGCCGGGCGGGCGGCGCCATCGAACTGACGGCCGAACCGCGCGACGGATTCGTGGAGTTCTGCGTGCGCAACGAAGGCGACGGCATTCCGCCGGACAAGATGGACCGGCTCTTTACGAAGTTCAGCCGGCTCGAGGACGCGGGGAAGGCGGGCGCCGGCAAGGGGACGGGGTTGGGCCTGTTTATCACGCGCCACGTCGTCGAGGCGCACGGCGGGACGATCCGGGCGGAGTCGGAATACGGCCGGTGGGCGGCGTTCCGTTTCACGCTGCCCGCCGCGCAGGCCGCGGAGGAGCCGGCATGAGCGGGCCTTTGGAACGGCTGGCCGCGGCGCGGCGCGAGGCGGTGTTCCGCCTGTTCGAGCGCAAGTTCAAGGCGCGCGTCCGGATTACGATCGGCTCGGCGACCTGCGAGAACGCCGCGGGCGCCGAAAAGGTGTACGCGCGGTTCAAGGCGCTGATCGACGAGCGGGGCGCCGGGGACGTGGCCCTGGGTCGCGTGGGGTGCACGGGCAAGTGCGACATGGAGCCGGTGGTTACCGTAATCGAGCGGAACACGAGGCCGTTCAAGTACGGCGCCTTGAACCCGGAGCGCGCGGAGCAGGTGTTCCGCGAGCATGTTCTGGAGGGCCGGCCGGTCGAGGCGTTGCTCCTGCCCGGGCCCCAGCCGGAGGGCGACATGGAGGACCTGATCAGCCGTTGCGGGGACGCCGCGGAGCGCGTCCGGGGCGCGGCGGACCTGGAGCGCGCGTTCCGCGACGTGTTCGGCGACGTGCACTTTTTCGGCAAGCAGCTCCGGCTGACGCTGCGGAACTGCGGCGTGATCGATCCGGAGAGCCTCGACGAATACCTGGCCGTGCGCGGCTACGAGGCGGCGGCGACGGTACTGGAACGCATGACGCCGCAGGAGGTTATCGAGACCGTGAAGCTGGCCGGCCTGCGCGGGCGCGGCGGGGGCGGGTTCCCGACGGGCGTCAAGTGGGGCTTCGCCGCGGGGGAGGCGGCCGACGAGAAATTCATCGTCTGCAACGCCGACGAGGGCGATCCCGGGGCATTCATGGACCGCAGCACGATCGAGGGCGATCCGCACACGGTCATCGAGGGCTTGATGATCGCCGGGTACGCCATGGGCGCGACGCAGGGATTCATGTACATCCGGGCCGAATACCCGCTGGCTATTGCGCGGCTGGAACGGGCCCTGGAGGACGCGCGCCGCGCGGGGTTCCTGGGCGAGCGGATTTTCGGCACGGACCGCCGCTTCGACATCGAGATGCGGCTGGGCGCGGGCGCGTTCGTCTGCGGCGAGGAGACGGCGTTGATTCATTCGATCGAGGGCCGGCGCGGCATGCCCCGCCCGCGGCCCCCGTATCCCTCCGCCTCGGGGTTGTGGGGCCGGCCGACGGTGATCAACAACGTGGAGACCCTCGCCAACGTGCCGGTGATCATCCTGGACGGCGCGGAGTGGTTCGGTTCGATCGGGACGGCAAAGAGCAAGGGCACGAAGGTGTTTGCCCTGGCGGGCGACGTGCAGAACACGGGCCTGGTGGAAGTCCCGATGGGCACAACCCTGCGCGATGTCGTGTACGACGTCGGGGGCGGGATCAAGGACGGCAAAGCCTTCAAGGCGGTGCAGACCGGGGGGCCGGCGGGCGGCTGCCTGCCGGCGTCGATGCTGGATACGCCGGTGGATTACGACACGCTCGCCGCGGCGGGGAGCATCATGGGCAGCGGCGGCATGATCGTGATGGACGAGGACACCTGCATGGTCAACGTGGCGCGCTTTTTCCTCGAGTTTACCCAGAACGAGTCCTGCGGCAAGTGCACCCCCTGCCGCGAGGGAACCAAGCGCATGCTGGAGATCCTGACGCGGATCACCGAAGGCGCCGGCGAGGAAGGCGACGTGGAGAAGTTGTTGCGCCTGGCCGATACGATCCGCAAGACGTCGTTATGCGGCCTGGGCCAGGCGGCGCCGAACCCGGTGATCAGCACGATCACCCATTTCCGGAGCGAGTACGACGAGCACATCCGCGAGAAGCGGTGCGCCGCGGGCGCGTGCGCGGCCCTGACGCGGTACCGGATCGATCCCGAGGCCTGCGTGGGCTGCGGGGCCTGCCGGCGCGTCTGCCCCGTGAACTGCATAACGGGCGGTCCGAAGCAGGTGCACGTGATCGACGCGAGCCGCTGTATCCGTTGCGGGCAGTGTTTCGACGCCTGCCGTTTTGACGCCGTGTTGCGAGGATAAAGACGATGTCCGGCCGGAAAATGATCGAGCTTGAAATAGACGGGGTCCGGGCGGAAGCCGCGCCGGGCATGACCATCATGCAGGCGGCGGACGCGATCGGGATCCGCATTCCGCGGCTGTGTTACCACCCGGACCTGAGCATTCTCGGCGCGTGCCGCATCTGCATCGTATCCGTCGAGGGCATGAAAAACCCCGTCGCGTCCTGCTCCTACCCGGCCGCGGCGGGGATGAAGGTCCGGACCTCCTCCCCGGAGCTGCGGCGCCTGCGGCGGGATATCGTGGAGCTGATCCTGGACAACCATCCCCGGGACTGCCAGACCTGCGAGCGCGACGGGAACTGCGAGCTGCAGAACCTGGCCTACAGCCTGGGCGTACGGGAGCGCTATTTCGAAGGCGAGCGCAAGCGGTACCCGCGCGACACGTCGTCCTGCGCGGTGATCCGCGATCCGGAAAAGTGCATTCTGTGCGGCCGCTGCGTGCGGGTGTGCGAAGAGGTCCAGGGCGTCACCAACCTGAGCCAGCAACACCGCGGTTTCTCCAACGTCGTGGCGCCGGCGTTCGACGATCCCATGGCCGACTCGGTGTGCATCCAGTGCGGCCAGTGCGTCAACGTGTGCCCGACGGCGGCGTTTACGGAGCGCCGCAGCACGGACGAGATCCTGGACGCGCTGGAGAACCCCGGGCTGCACGTGGTCGTGCAGACGGCGCCGTCGATTCGCGCGGCGGTGGGCGAGGGCTTCGGCTTCGTGCCGGGCACCCCGACCACGGGCAAGATGGTGACGGCGCTGCGCATGATGGGTTTTGACGGGGTCTTCGACACAAACTTTACGGCCGACCTGACGATCGTCGAGGAAGCCACGGAGTTCCTCAAGCGCCTGGAGACCGGCGAGCGGCTTCCGCTGATCACCTCCTGTTCGCCGGGCTGGATCAGCTTCATGGAGCGCTTCTACCCGGAGCTGATTCCGAACGCGTCGTCGTGCAAGTCGCCCATGAGCATGATGTCCACGCTGATGAAGACGTACTACGCCGGGCAAAAGAACCTGGACCCGGAAAAGATCTACACCGTGGCGGTGATGCCGTGTACGGCCAAGAAGTTCGAAGCCGAGCGCAAGGAGCACCGCGCGCCGTGGGGCGCGCCCTATACGGACGCCGTCATGACGACCCGGGAGTTTATCTGGATGGCCAAGTGCCTCGGGGTCGACTACGCGGGGCTGCCGGACGGGACGTTCGATTCGCCGCTGGGCGAATCGTCCGGCGCGGGCGCGATTTTCGGGGCGACCGGCGGCGTTATGGAAGCCGCCCTGCGAACCGCCTACGAGAAGGTGACCGGCGCCGCGTGTCCCGATTTGAACTTTACGATGGTGCGCGGCGTGGAGGGCGTGAAGACCGCGACGGTGAACCTGCAGGGCACAGAGATCCGGGTGGGCGTGTCGAACGGCTTGAATAACGCGAAGACGCTCCTGGACAAGGTGGCCCGGGGCGAGGAGACGTTTCACATCATCGAGATCATGGCCTGTCCCGGCGGTTGCGTGGGCGGGGGCGGCCAGCCGTATCCGCCGGGCGGCACGTACGTATTGTCGCCGGAGCTGACCCGGCTGCGGGCGCAGGCCCTCTACAGCATCGATGCGGACATGGCGCTGCGCACGTCGCACGAGAATCCGTCCATCCGGGCGTTGTACGAGTCGTTCCTCGGCGAACCGGGCGGCCGGCGGGCGCACGAGCTGTTGCACACGCACTATGAACCCAAGGAGCCGCGGGGGATCCGATGACGGACGACATACACGCCTTGCCGCAGGATATCGTGGAATACATCGACCGGTGCCTGGCCGGTCCGCACGGCGAGAGCTACCTCATCCCCGTGCTGCAGCAGGTCCAGAACCGGTTCGGCTACCTGCCGCGCCCGCTGATGGACGAGGTGGCGCACCGCATGCGGATTCCGACGGCCAAGGTGACGGGCGTGGCGACCTTTTATCATTTCTTCAGCTTTACGCCGCGCGGCAAACACCGGGTCACGGTGTGCATGGGGACGGCCTGTTTCGTGCGGGGCGCCGGCAAGATCCTGGACCGGCTCAAGGACCTGCTGGGCGTGGCGGAGGGGGAGACGACGGCGGACGGTCTGTTCACGCTCGAATCGGCGCGGTGCCTGGGGACGTGCGCCCTGGCGCCGGTCGTGGTCGTGGACGACGCGCTGCACGGCAACGTCACGACCGGCGATCTCGAAAAGATTCTGAAACCGTATGGGTTCAAGGGGAAGGGAGAAACCGGATGACGGGGGAACGACGCATACTGCTGGTTGACGACGACCGCGAATTCGTTCAGGCGACGCGCGATCTGCTGGAGGCTTACGGCTACGCGGTGGACGCGGCGCACAGCGGCGCGGAGGGGCTGCAAAAAGCCAGGGCGCAGCGCCCCGACCTCATGATTCTGGACGTGATGATGTCGTCGGAAACCGAAGGGTTCGACATCAGCCGCCGGGTCCAGGAGGAGCCGGAGCTGCAGGACCTGCCGGTGATCATGCTGACGGGCATTCGGAAGGCCATGAACCTGCCGTTCCAGTTCGAGCCGGACAAGCAATGGCTGCCCGTCAAGGCCGTGCTCGAGAAGCCGGTATCGCCGGACCGGCTGCTGGCCGAAATCAAGAAGCATCTCAAGAGCGCCTAGCGCCGTGCCGGCGGGCGGACAGAGGCGGCGGCGTGTGCTTGCGTGCCTGGCGGCAGCGCTGGCCCTGCGCGGGGCCGCGGAAACCAACGGGCCGCCGCGGGTCACGTTCGATCCGCTCCTGGTCACGGCGCGGGGGCGGGCGGCGCCCGCCTCCCTGACGCCCGGCGGCGTCAGCGTGGTGGAGGGAACGGATCTCGCCGGGTTGCAGCCGGTCAGCGTGGCCGGGGCCGCGCCGTACGTGCCCGGCGTCGCGCGGGCCGCGGACGGCCCGTGGGCGGCGGAATGCAACATCAGGGGGCTCAGCCGGGAATCCGTGGTGCTGCTGATCGACGGCGCGCGCGTGAATACGGCGACGGACCTGGGGGCGCGTTTTGGCTTGATCGACCCCCGGGAAATCGAGCGGATCGAATTTCTGAAGGGGCCGGTGTCCGCGCTTTACGGGTCCGGTTCGCTGGGCGGCGTGGTGAACGTGATCACGCGCCGCGCCCGGTTCGCGGACGCGCCGGTCCTGGGCGGCGGCGCGGCGGGGTTCCTGACGGACAACGGGGCGGGCTACCGCCTGCACGGGTTCGGGAGCTATGCCGACCGGCGCAGCGCGGTGTACGTGTCGCAGAGCGCGCGCGACGCGGCGTCGTACGAGGACGGCGACGGGGAGACGGTGCCGAACAGCGGGTTCAGCGATACGGCGACGAAGGTGCGCGTGGGGCGGCGGGTCGGGCGGCGCTGGGAACTGGACCTGAACCTGCAGCACGTTGCGGGCCGCGACATCGGTATTCCCGGCTCGGGCACGGCCCCGCTGCCGGCGGCGGCGGACGTGACGTATCCGCGCACGCGGCGGGCCCTGGCGGCCGTGACGGCCACGCTGCGTCCGGCGGCGGGCGCGGTCGAGAGCGCGGCGTGGACGGCGTACGCGCAGGCGATTGACCGGCGGGTACGGATCGACAACTTTCCGGCGGCGG
>JAFGIZ010000272.1 GCA_016929365.1 Lentisphaerota bacterium | reverse complement strand
TGTGGCGATCTTCGTCGACAACGAGCATGACGAGGATGGAGAACGACGACGATCGAGACAACGATCGCGACGAAGGTGGGAACGGGCTTCCGGTCTGCCGTACGGATTTTTGGGTTGATTTAAGAGCCCGCGCTGTGGTATATAAGCATGACATTGACAAGGTTTATGGATAGAGCGCCGGTTGCCGGCGCGGCAATTCTGATCAACGGCGCGGTGATGCTGCTGGCCGCAGGGTGGCTTTTTTGCCGTACGATACGGCGGCGGCGAAAGTAGACGGACAGGGAAATTTCTTACCGGAGGGCTGGCCCCGGCCGCGGGGCCGTGACGGCAGGCGGCGGGGTGAGCAGGTATGGAAAGGCCGGAGCGGAGGGAGGAAGGCCGCTGCGGCCATCGGAGCCCTGCCAGACAGGCGCCGGTCCGTAACGGGCCGGCGCCCTTTTTTCCCGGCCGCGGATGCGGCGTGTGAATGCCGCTTGAACCGCGCGTCGCGCGCCCCTAGACTTTGTGCCGTGAATAGCGAGGCCGTGAGTGATTCAGTCGGCGACCGGCGCATCCGCGCCCTGATGCTTCTGTCGGGAGGCCTGGACAGCCGCCTGGCGGTGTGCGTGCTCCGCAAGCAGGGCATCGAGGTGCAGGGGATTGTCTTCGACAGTCCGTTCTTCGACCTCGCGCCGGCGCGGGCCGCCTCGGAACAGCTCGGTGTGCCGCTGCATGTGCAGGACTTCTCGGCGGATATCCTGGAACTCCTCAACGCGCCGCGCCACGGTTTCGGATCGTGCATGAACCCCTGTATCGATTGTCATGCGCGCATGCTGCGCCGGGCGGGCGAGCGGATGCGCGAGCTGGGCTGCCGGTTCATCTGCACCGGCGAGGTGCTGGACGAGCGGCCGATGTCGCAGAACCGGGCCAGCCTGGACCTGGTGGCGCGCGAGTCGGGGTTTGCCGAGTGGATCGTGCGGCCGCTCAGCGCCGGCCTGCTGCCCGCGACGGAGCCGGAGCAGCGGGGCTGGGTGGCGCGCGACGCGCTGCTCTCCCTGCGCGGGCGCGGGCGCAAGCCGCAGTTGCGGCTGGCCGAGCAGTTCGGCCTGCGGGAGATTCCCCCCGTGGCCGGCGGCTGCCGCCTGACGGAACCGAATTTCTCCCGCCGGCTGCGGGATCTGAAGGACCACGAGGGGCTGAACGGGGTGCGCTCGATTTTTCTGCTGCGCTACGGCCGGCACTTCCGGCTGGCGGACAAGGTGAAATTGATTGTCGGCCGCAACGAGCAGGACAACGCGGTGCTGGACGGCACGGCGGAGCTGTACGAGCTGCTGCTCCAGACGGAAGACGCGCGGGGGCCGACGGGGCTGCTGCCGAACACCGCGAACGAAGCGCAGGTCCGCTTCGCCTGCGCGATCTGCGCGCGGTACAGCGATGTGCCGCCGGATCGGACCGTCATGATACGCGTCCGCTCGCCGCGCCGCTCGTGGCGGGAAGCCGTTCTGCCGGTCGCGCCGGAAGATATCGAGCCGCTGCGCGTGTAGCGCGGGATTGCCGGGCGCGTCAGCTCTCGTAGAGCCGGAAGAAGAAGAAGGCCAGCGCGGCGATGACCAGCAGGCCGACCAGGACCAGGGCGCTTACCCAGATCCACTTCGTGTCTTTTTTTGCGCCGAAGGGCGAAGGCCCCTGTACGGTAGGCGGCATGGCGCCGGCCGCGGACGGCTTGGGCGCGGGGGCCGGCTTGGGCGCGGATGGCGCCGGTGTCGGCGCCTCGGCGTCCGGAGACGGGGGTTCGATATCGATGTCGTCGCCTTTCACGACGAGCGTGACGTCCCCGATTCCGACCGTATCGCCGGGCTTGAGGCGGGCTTCCTTGACCGGGTTGCCGTTCAAGACGGTTCCGTTGGTGGAGTCAAGGTCGCGCAACGTGACCTTGCCGCCGTCGCGCACGACCGTGCAGTGGTGTCCCGAAACCGCGGGGTCGTCCAGAACGAGAACGTTGTCGGGCGCGCGCCCTATCGTAATCGCGTCATCCTGGAAGCCGATCGTGCGGCCGGCTTCGCGTCCCGATGTAATTGCCAGTTCAGCCATGATTCCTCACAAACGTACTATTTATCTCACAATGGCAGGGGGCTGTCAACCTCCCGGCGGCATTGATGTTCCGGGCTCCGAACCGGGCCGGTGGACAGGGACGCCGCGGCGGAACGTATAGACCGCCCGGGCGGTCAGCCGGCGCCCTTCGAAGGGCGTGTTGCGGGAGCGCGACGCGAAGGCCGCCGCCCGGACCGTCCAGGGCGCGGCGAGGTCCAGCAGGGTGAGGTCGGCCGCCCGGCCGGGGGCCAGGCCGGGGACGGGCAGTCCGAGAATCGCCGCCGGGCCGACGGTCCAGCGCCGTACCCAGTCGGCGAGGGCCATGCGGCCGGAGGCGACGAGCACGGCGTAGGTTACCCCGACGGCGGTTTCCAGCCCGACGGCGCCGAAGGGGGCCGCCCGGAAGTCCGCGGCCTTGGCGTGCGCGGGGTGCGGCGCGTGATCCGTGGCCAGGGCCTGGATCGTGCCGTCGGCTACGGCGGCGCCGAGCGCCTCGCGGTCCGCCGCTGCGCGCAGCGGCGGGTTGACCTTGAGCGCCGTGCGGCCGGGCGCGACGTCGGCGTCGATCAGGGCGAGGTGATGCGGCGTAGCCTCGCCGGAGACCGGCAGCCCGCGGGCGCGCGCGGCCCGGAGCAGGGCGGCTCCGGCGGCGGACGAAAGATGCTGGATATGCACGCGGCAGCCGGTTTCGGCGCAGAGGCGGATGTCGCGTTCCACGGCCGCGGTTTCGGCCTGCACGGGAATGCCCGGCCAGCCCAGCCGCGCCGCGACGGCGCCCGCGTGCATGACGCCGACTCCGGCCAGCGCGCCGGACTGGGCGTGGTCGAGCACGGGCCGGTCCAGCGCGGCGGCCGCGACCATGACACGGCGCAGCACGGCCTCGTCGTCCGGCGTGCCGCCGTCGTCGGTGAACGCCGCCGCGCCCGCGGCGGCCAGGGCGGGCAGATCGGCAGGCTCCCGCCCCTGCCGCCCGAGCGTCATGCAGGCCGCGGGCCGGACGGCGACCGGCGCGCTCCCGGCGCGCCGCAGCGCCCACGCCACGCGTTCAGGCGTATCGACCGGGGGCGTCGTGTTGGGCATGGTCAGCACAAGGGTAAACCCGCCCCGGGCGGCGGCGCGCGCGCCCGACGCGATCGTTTCGGCGTGTTCCATGCCGGGCTCGCGGAAATGCGCATGCATGTCGATGAACCCCGGCGCCACCACCAGTCCGCCGGCGTCAATGACGGGGATACCGGCGTCCGGCGCCGCCGGCGGGGCGGCGATGCGGCCGTCGCGAATGTACAGATCGCCGGTTTCGTCCCGGCCGGCCGCGGGGTCGATCAGGCGGCCGTTGCGGATCAGCCAGGTGTCGGGCGGCGGGTTCATGACGGGGCGCCGGACGGGAGGTGGCGGCAGCGCAGCGAGCGCAGCCGGTTGACCGCCGCGGCGAATTCGTAGGCGCGAAAGGCGGCGTAATCGCCCACGGGCCGGTCATCAAGCACGTCGAGGCCGCCGTCGGCCACGGCCTGCATGACCGCGGCGACGACCTCGGCCATGCTCGTGCCCGGGCGCATGAAGCGGCGGCGGGCCAGCTCCATGGCCTTGCCGATCGCGCGCACCTGGCCCTCGTCCACGAGCTGCGCGACATGCGCGAGGTCGATTTCGTTGGTGCCGTACTGCACGGCCCGCAGCGCGCGCGCCTTGATGCTGACCTCGCGGCGGCCCTTGCGCGGATCGAGCGAGGCGGGATCGGGATAGCGTGTGACCAGCGCGTCCGGCCAGGCCAGGTCGGCCTCCGTCCGGCGTCCGCTCGGATGCGCCGCGGCAATCGCCCTGGCTTCGCGCGTGACGTCGCGGGGGACGAAGGTGTCCATGCGAATGACCGTGTCGGCGACGTCAAAATAGTCGCCGCTGCCGCCGAGAACGAGGATCGTCCCGACGCCGGCTTCGTCGGCCAGCGTGCGCACGCGATCGAGGAAGGGCGTGATCGGCTCGCCGTTTTTTTCCACCAGGGCCTGCATCCGCGCGTCGCGGATCATGAGGTTGGTCGCACAGGTGTCCTCGTCGAGCAACAGCAGGCGCGCGCCGGCTTCCAGCGCTTCCATGATATTGGCCGCCTGGCTGGTGCTGCCGCTGGCGTTGGCCGTGCGGAATGCTTCGGGCGTCCCGCCGCCGGGGAGGTTATTGATGAAAGGCCGGATGTCGACCCCTTCCACGGGACGCCCGTCTTCGGCCCGGATCTTGACCGCCGTGGGGTCCGCCGCGACACGCTCCCGCCCGTCCGCGGGCACGTGGTTGTATACGCCGCGTTCCAGGGCCTGGAGCAGGGTGCTCTTGCCGTGGTAGCCGCCGCCCACGATGAGCGTCACGCCCGCAGGTACGCCCATGCCGGCGACGGTGCCCGCGTGCGGCAGCTCGATCTCCTGCCGCAGCGAGGGCGGGCTTTGAAAAGGCACGACGTCCCGGCCCTCGAGCGGCCGGTCGTCGATCCCGGAGCGCCGGGGCAAAACGGCGCCGTCGGCCACGAACGCGACAAGCCGGCGCGCCGCCAGCGCCCCGCGCAGCGCTTCCGCGTCTTCCGCCGTGTCCAGGTGTGCGGTAAGCCGGTCGGTCTGCAGGTTCCGGTACAGCAGGGCGCGTTCGACCAGCGGGGGCAGTGTGTCGCAGAGCAGCCGTTCGGCCTGCCGGCCCAGGATGCGCCGCCCGCGTGCGGGCAGGCCCGCGACGAAACGCGCCTCGACGGCCGCGTCGGAGACCGCGATCGAAGAGCGTGCGAGGATCTCCTGGCCCGGCCGGTCCATGGCCAGCATGCCGCTCTTGCCGGAGCCGAGGGTTTCGCGCGCGTCGTCGCAGGCGGCGGAGAAGGCGCGCGCGAGGTAATCGCGCAGCGCCGTGCAGCGGATCGCGGGCGTGCGGGTGCTCTCGGGGAAGGCCGCCGCGCGCATGGGTACGCGTACCCGCAACCGGCTCGGTGCGGCAAACGGGTCGCCCTGCACGTGGTCGATCCGCAGCTCGAACGTCTCGAACCGGTAGGCGCCCCGGGTGTCCTTGTACGCGGGGTAGCCCTTCCCGTCGAGGCGCCTGAGCAAGGCGCGCAGGGTGTTCACATCGTCCGGCATGGGATACGCGTTATAGCGGGCGGACGCGGTGCTTGTCGAGGCTTTCGTCGGGGGCTATAGTCGCGGCATGGACAAGACACTCGTCGTTCTGGCCGCCGGCATCGGGACGCGCTACGGCGGCCTCAAGCAGCTGGATCCGGTAGGCCCGTCCGGCGAGTTTATCCCGGATTACGCGGTGTACGACGCCGTGCGCGCGGGCTTTACAAAAGTGGTCTTCGTCATCCGCCCGGAGATCCAACGCGATTTCAAGAACCTGATCGGCGCTCGGATCGAGCCGCGGGTGGAGACGCGGTACGTCATGCAGGAGGCGGCCGCGCTGCCCCCGGGGTTTTCCGTCCCGCCGGAGCGCGCCAGGCCCTGGGGCACGGGCCAGGCCGTCCTGGTCTGCCGGGACGCGGTGGCCGAACCCTTCGCGGTGATTAACGCGGACGATTTTTACGGCCGGGAGGCATTTGACACGCTGGGCCGGTTCCTGGATCAAACCGCCGCCGAGCCGGCACGGTACGCCATGGTCGGCTACCGTCTGCGCGAAACCCTCTCCCCGCATGGCGCGGTTTCGCGCGGCGTTTGCCGGTCGGACGCAGCCGGGCGGCTGACGTCCATCGTGGAGCGCCGCGGCGTGGAACAAGCCGGGGCGGAGGCGCGGTACCGGGAGGACGACGGGTCCTGGCGCGCGCTGCCCGGGGATACGCTTGTCTCCATGAACTTCTGGGGGTTCAAGCCCTCGCTGTTTGCGCATCTGGAGGCGGGGTTCGCCGCGTTTCTCGAGGCGCGCGGCGAAGATCCCGAAGCGGAGTATTTCGTGCCCAATGTCGTAAACGCCCTGGTCCGGGACGGGGCGGCCTCGGTGCAGGTGCTGCAGACAGAGAGTCCCTGGTTCGGCGTGACCTATCCGCGGGACAAGGCGAACGTCGTCGCGCGGATCCGCGCCCTGACGGCGCGGGGCGCGTATCCGGGGGCGCTCTGGAAAGACGGCACGCCCGGGGCCGCCGCGGAGCGACACGGGTAAGATGGATATCCGGGAAGCCAGGCGCCTCGGAGAAGCGGTGTGGGAGATCCCGCGGCGGGACCCGATGCGGGTGCCGGCCCGGATTTACGCCCTGGAGACGATGCTGCCGGCGGTGTTTGCCGACAAGGCGCCGGACCAGGTGGTCAACGTGGCGCAGCTTCCGGGCATCGTGCACGCCGCACTGGCCATGCCCGACATCCACCAGGGCTACGGGTTCCCGATCGGCGGGGTTGCGGCCTTCGATCCGGAGGACGGCGGGGTGGTCTCGCCGGGCGGCGTGGGTTACGACATCAACTGCGGTGTGCGCCTGATGGCGTCGCGCCTCAAGGCCGCTCAGGTGCGGCCGCGGCTCAAGGCGGTCATCGAGGCGCTGTTCCGGGGCGTGCCGGCGGGCGTCGGCTCGGAGAGCGCCCGCCGGCTGTCGCGCGCGGACCTGCGGCGCGCCGCGGTGGACGGGGCCCGCTGGTCGGTGGAACAGGGGTTCGGCAGCGGGACGGATCTGGAACGGATCGAGGAAAACGGCCGTCTCGACGGGGCCGACCCCGACGCCGTCAGCGCCCAGGCATGGGAACGCGCGGAGAAACAGGTGGGGACGCTCGGGGCGGGCAATC